>NZ_JACJEW010000072.1:0-19136 GCF_014164315.1 Pseudoalteromonas sp. SG44-1 | reverse complement strand
TGATAACTCATTAAATGATGTTCAAGCTGATAACGCTCAAAACGTGAATGATGCCGAGGTTAATACAGGCAATACACCGTTGAATACGGCGGCTACAGCTTCAACGGCTCAAGCTGACGCTACTCAACAAGTGACTGAGCCTACTCAACCAAAGGCAGATAGTGCTCAGGCTGGCAGTGAAAGCTCACTAAATGCAGAACAAGCTGATAATGCACAAAATGTGAAAGCTACCGATGTTGGTACAGGCAATGCACCGTTGAATACGGCTTCAACAGCTCAAGCCAATGCTACTCAGCAAGTGAATGAGCCTACTCAACCAAAAGTAGATAATGCTCAGGCTGACAGTGATAACTCATTAAATGATGTTCAAGCTGATAACGCTCAAAACGTGAATGATGCCGAGGTTAATACAGGCAATACACCGTTGAATACGGCGGCTACAGCTTCAACGGCTCAAGCTGACGCTACTCAACAAGTGACTGAGCCTACTCAACCAAAGGCAGATAGTGCTCAGGCTGGCAGTGAAAGCTCACTAAATGCAGAACAAGCTGATAATGCACAAAATGTGAAAGCTACCGATGTTGGTACAGGCAATGCACCGTTGAATACGGCTTCAACAGCTCAAGCCAATGCTACTCAGCAAGTGAATGAGCCTACTCAACCAAAAGTAGATAATGCTCAGGCTGACAGTGATAACTCATTAAATGATGTTCAAGCTGATAACGCTCAAAACGTGAATGATGCCGAGGTTAATACAGGCAATACACCGTTGAATACGGCGGCTACAGCTTCAACGGCTCAAGCTGACGCTACTCAACAAGTGAATGAACCTACTCAACCAAAGGCAGATAGTGCTCAGGCTGGCAGTGAAAGCTCACTAAATGCAGATCAAGCTGATAATAGCCAAAACGTGAAAGCTACCGATGTTGGTACAGGCAATGCCCCGCTGAATACGGCGGCTACGGCTTCAACGGCGCAAGCTAACGCTACTCAACAAGTGACTGATGCACCAAAGCCAAAAGCTGATAATGCACAAAATGTGAAAGCTACTGGTGTTGGCACAGGCAATACGCCGCTGAATACGGCGGCTACGGCTTCAACTGCTCAAGCTGACGCCCCCCAACAAGTTAATGATGTACAAAAAAAGGAATTAGCATCAAATGGTGAAAGAAATGAAGTTCTGCAAAGCAGTAATGAAAGTAAGCCACAAGCAGATAGCGCTAATAACGCTAACGTAGGCCCAGGTACTCAGTCTATGACTAGCGATGTAACCGCAGAGCCACCAGCGACAAACAATGAAGTTATTGGCAATGCAGAGCAACAATCTGAAATGTTAGATGAAAGTGACGCAGTTAGCGGTACAGATACACAAAAAGAAACTAGTTTTGATGCGCATCCTGCACCACATTCAATGATGAGTGAAAATGCAGGTGGCGTGGACACTGGTAGTCATGGTGTAAATGATAGTAAAAACAATGCACCTATTAGCGAAAAAATAGAAACAACACCTCAAGGTGTTGATGCACAAAGCTCATCTAAAGCAGCAATAACTTCTGAATCAGATGTAGAGGAATTACCAATAGATGCTATGCAATTTCTAACTGATAATGACGTTGGTCCTAAAGAGTTTGAAACAGACTCAGGTGAAAAATATACCCGCGTGGGCTCGTTAGGTTCTGCAGATGATCCAATTGGTAATGTATACGTTAATTCCGATGGTAATGCATTTTTCAATGATGGGTTTAGTTCAAAATTACAGGACTATGGTGATATATCCGGTATTGACTATGTGAAACAGAAATAAAAAAAGCCCGAAAGGGCTTTTTTTCTGAACGGTCGCGCGAATTTTCAAAATTGTTATTATGGTAAAAATTATACAGATAGGCTTTGATTATGAATAAATATACGTTTGCAGTTGCTCTACTGGGGTTAATTCATTTCAATGCACCAGCAAAGCAAATTGAAGTAAGTGTTTCAACTATCGGCCTTACTGAACATCAGGTTAGAGAAAAGGTAAAGCTGGAAGCTCGCTGGTATTCGGCCAAGAATTTACCAGTATTGATTTCCGGCAGTGAAAAAATAAACTCGACTGGTGAATACAGCAGAGAAGTAACCGCTTTATCAGCAGCCGCGTTAAATATTACGATATTAAACGAATATTGGGATAACGAAGCTGGGACTTTAACAAGTAAGTTAGAAGTCACTCAAAATACAGATATAAGTGAACATGTATTTGGTAGCTTACTGAAGAATGACACTTTAAAAAAACAGTTACGTAAAGCATATGAAAACTTAGATAAAGTTTTGAAGGTGAACTCAGAATATGATTTTACCACTGCGAGTAGTGATATGGGTATGCTGGATACGGTTTATAACGTTTTGTATATGCGAAATAGTTACGAAGACTCAATGCGGGTGAAATCATTATTACAGAATGATTATGAAAGTTATGTTTTAAATAAGTACATCACCCCGTATTTTAATTCATTGGAGCCTATATCGATTGATGTTGACGAAAAAGGGTTGGTTATTAAGTATGGGAGTAACTTTTATGAAAAGCTCTCAAAGAGCTGTATGTCACTTGTAAATGCATTCTTCTTTCAAAATACAAGTTCAACTAACAAAGTTTCTAGTGATACCTGCATAGATGAGCCCATATTTAACCAATTAGATCTTTCATATAAGAAAAAATGGTATGCATATGCTTCGGACTACAAGGATGGCGAAATTGTAATTATATATCCAAGGAAATACTATGGTTCACAAGAATTAACGAGAATAATGAATGATCCTGTTAACGAGCTAAGAAAAATAGTTGTCATTAGTTACAAGGAAGATAACAAGGTTCGTTGGTAAATTTATGATCTGGTTTGCTTATAAAAATACCTATTTGAAGAAGTTTAGCCTGTTTAATGTACGTTTAACAGGCTAAACCGGTATGTATTTGAATTCAAATAACATGTTAGTAAAATACTGATCTACTCTATTCTTTCGGGATAATGATATAAGTAACCTTGGGCAAGTTCAGCCCTAGTTTTCTTTGCAATCAATAACTGCTCCTTTGTTTCAATCCCTTCAATAACTACTTTATGGCCCCTGTTTCTAATTAAATCGACTAAGCGATAGAATTTAATCGCGTTAGCTTTTGATTTTGTCGCCTTTTGTATTAACGATATATCCAATTTTACAAAATCTGGGTTAATAGAATTTAACGATTCAATATTAGATAACCCTACCCCGTAATCATCAATAGCAATTTGAAAACCATGCTTTTTCAAATTAGCTAAATTCTTTTCAAATATAACTTCATTGTGTTTGGCTTCACACTCAGTAACTTCTATGACTATTTGTGTGTGAGCTAATAACTTTGATAGCCGGTTACTGCAAAGATTAAAAGAAATGTTAGCAATCTCACAACGAGAAAAATTAATGAAAACCCATACATTACGCTGTTCAGCTATTTTTTTTACGGCAGTTATTTTCAAATTTGTTAATTCTACCAAGTTATCAATAAAGAAATCTGATGAAAATGGTTTGCTATTCTGAACGATAGTCATTTGGCGACGTATTAATAATTCACACGCAAGCACTTTACCTGACTGTAAGCCCACGATTGACTGAGAATAGTAATTTACATTATTCATTAATGTATTCCACCAGCTCAACAGGAATTTGATAAAGTAAAAAGAATGTAGATTTTAGGGGGGCATTTTCTTTGTTCTTTATAAAGATACGATGCAACTTACCCTCTTGCCTGGTTGTGACAATAAACGCGTCAATATGATGGAATGTTAGACCTAAAATTGTCAGTGATAATGATGTATTAGATAGCTTTATTCGCACTAGCAACACAATCACCGAAAGAAAAGTAGGTATAGCAAGGTCATTAGGGGGTGTGCTTTGATAACCAGTAAAGTAATGAAGCATCATTAATGGCCACAATATGCCGATACTCATTAAAATGATAAGGAAAGCTCTAAAAGGTGGTGATATTGAAAATAAATAATAAGTTCTATTCATAATTACTCCATAAATTTTCAATATTATAAAGCGGGGTATTTGAGTATTGAAATTTTACACATGGGTAAAATAGGCTCTGTAAGTTTCGGCTAAGAGTTATTTTTTCTTTAAGATAGCTTTGGTTGATCTAAGAGAGAAGTTCTATAAGTCCAATTCTAAACTTAATCTTAAATTTTTGGATTCAAAAAATTTAAGATTTGATGGTTCAATGTAATGAGAACTATTATTAGTTTTCAGTGGGTTAATTTGATTGCATGAAAAAACATTACAGTGCTTGTTAGATTTTATCCGTTAAATCGCTTATTATTAAGTTTGAGTGCATAAAAAAAATTGCGAAAATGCATGACTAGACGTAAGTTAATATAATTTAAGGTATACAAATGATGCCATCTACAAACTCAATATCTAAACTAGGGTTAGAGGAAGCTGCAGTAAAGCTTTTTCAGATGGGTATTCGTTCTGCAACAGATTTCCAAAAGTTGTGTAACGGGCAGTTTAATGGATTGCAAGGTCGTCCAGCAGATATTCCCTCTAATCCAATGATGTATTTTAAAGAGATCAGCAACTTTAAAGAGTTTCTTAAACTCGGTCAAAGACTAAGTGAAGAAATACAGGCTGAAGAACAGCCCGAAGAAATAAACACAGATGAACGTGATGTAATTTCTTATGAAGATCTAAAGCAATTGGTGCGAAAATACAACGTAACCTCGATACGCCAGTGGAAAAAGGTTGTGAAGGAAGATAAATTACCGGGTTCGTTCCCTAGCTCTCCACAGGCTTATTACGAGGATTTTGAAGGCTGGGATTTGTTTCTTGCGCCTAAAGCGTCCCGTTTTTTAGAATGGGATGAAGCAAAAGCCTTGGCAAAAAGCGTCCGTATAGAACATGGTTTAAAAAACGCTTATGATTGGCGCTGGCTTTCAAGGCAAGGCCATAGACCAGCAGAGTTACCGAGTGCGCCTGATTATTATTATACTCAGTTCACAACATGGAAAGATTTTTATGGACTGGAGTAAACATATTTGTAATAGCAGTAAAGCTCAATTGCTTTACTGCTTATTTTTTTCTTTCAAGTAAATATGTAGACGCGGTATTAATGGCTCTACTTTGCTAACCACCTCTTTTCTACCAGCATAATCCCCTAACGGTTTAAACTTAAACGTATCAACACAGTTAATTAAGAAAACAGGCGAATGCGCGTGTAAATCTTTTCTGAGGGTCATTTCGGTACCGTTATTATTCGGGTTTTTTGGTTCGTTGAAGCGCAATTTCAAAATCGGTGTCGCTGGCGCCTTTCTAATTATGTTAAATAGCGTGTTACTTGAAAAATGACTGATAAGCTTACGCTCTTTTTGAATATGAAGCGCAAAGCCTGCTTGTGAATTCGAATTATTGCCATGGTTAGGTGCATACGCCAAAGAGCGGTCTATTTTCTCAATGACCTGCTGCTTACTCAGTGTTTTAATTTGTGACTTATGTTCCCATGAAAAGCGAGCACTCAAAATATCCTTTTGAATAAAGACTGGGTGTGTTCGTGTTGCCATTGGAAATATGAGCCCTGGTTCAGCGTCGTGCACAATCTCAAATCGTTGATCAACTGATTTAGCCAAGCGATGAATAACATCTTTGAGTTTAACCTTTTCTGCATTGAGGTTATCAAATAAGGTGGCCAACCTTTGCATATACGTAAAGTCGCATTGAACATTGACGAGGCCCGGTAATTTAATTGAATAGCGGGTTGATTCATTATTTTGTGCGCGAAATTTACTGATGTGCGAAATCGTCTTTTGAATTGCTTCATTACCGGTTTGGTGAATAACATCAAACGGCGCATCTAAAAGAGTTTGTTGATGTTCATCATTGAATTTCAAACGAATGCGAGACTGTACCAAGCTTCGACTTTTGGCTATGTCTTCAGTAATGGTAGGCAGGACGAATATATCTGCACCAATTGAGTCGGTATTTTCTTTAAGTGCGCAGGTTAAAGCATTGACAGCATTAAGCACTTCATTGTATTGAAATTTAAAATCGCCCCGTGTTGTTTTGATTAGTTGATCCATAATGCCTCTTACTGCCCAATAATGACTACAACATGCACATATTATATACCACCTAATACGCGCTCTGACACATTTTTGTATAATATTTAGCTTGTTTTACCCTGATAGCCTGTCTTATTTCCTTTTTATTTATTATTACTTTTTCATCTTTATTAGGAGTACGGTACAAGCGGCGCAGCAGGAAGAGTAAAGACATATCAATAAAACAGCTACCCGAAGGGTTAAGCTGTTTAACCATGTCTTTAATTAACATGTATGTTGTAGTCATATACATGGCTTTATTCAATTTTATTCCCTTAATTTATAAAGCTAGTTTACTACTCAAACTCAACTACTTTAATTTTTACAGCACCCCTTTTTGGTATCTCTAATTTTTTAGCTTCTTTGCTATTCCCTTTACTATGCACCTATACACTAATCAAACACTCATTGGAGTCTACATGCTTATCTCTATTATCTCCGCATCGATTATGGCATTGGCCACCAGCGCCAACCTCAATATAGATACTGCTTTACCCACTGACAAACCAACCTTCTTACACCATGAACAAGCGTTCATTCTCTCGTATGACCTAACCCATACTGATGTGGAACTTACATGGGATGTTGCTCCTGGTTATTATCTTTATCAAGACACCATTAAAGTAAATGAAATCTCTAAAGACGCACTTCAATTTACCAGTACGCCCGTTTCAACCCATGATGAATATTTCGGAACCACTATGATTGTTAAAACGCATGCTGCTGCACACTTCGCTAAATCAGCCCTTAAACAGACTACGTTTAGTGTTTCTTATCGCGGTTGTGCTGAAGCAGGCCTGTGTTACCCACCCGTTACTGTTGAAATTAACTTATAGGACACCTGAACATGTTTAAAAGTCTGTCTATTATATCTTTGGCTCTATTAGCCTCAGCCTGTTCAAACACGATTGTCGTAGAAGAACAAAAAAGTGTGGTTAAAGTAGCAACCAAACCTTATAAACCCACCTTTCATTTTGTCGAATTCGAATTTGATGCTGCGGAACCAATTAATGTTAAGACTATGGCTAAACAACTCGCGCCACACATTGCCCACTTAACCGCTAATCCTAGTCATTTTGTTTTATTGCAAGGCGCCGGTGATGATTCGGGGTCCTTTAATTACAATTTCAAGCTTGGAATGTCACGCGCTACATTTATAGAAAACTATTTACTCGAGCGCGGGGTTTTACAATCGCAAATAAAAGTAAGCTCTGTTTCAAAAGCAAATAGCCACTTAAAGCCATACGCGCGTACAGTTCACTTAAGCTATTAATTGCACTGTGCCTGCGAACCCCACTCTGTGGGGCTTCATTTGTCAGGTAAGTGAAACGTTTAAGATTTTATTTATTCATGCTTAATCATTAATTATATTTTCGTACACACTATTTATAGAGGGTTATTCTGAGCATTGTGTTATATTCCGCACGAATTTAAATCACTACTATTTTCTTATTGGTTAGCACCTGTTTTAAGTCAGTATTACCAATGTGTATTAAGTGTTCTTAAGGAACCGTGATGGCAATAATCAATTCATCACAAACTAACGATTGTTGTTTGAATTATAAGTTGGCATAATATTGAGGCTTATAATGGCATAAAGTTACCACATATAAGCTTTAAAAAGCCAAGTTTAGTTGGCTGCTATGTGCCAACAGCGGTCATTGGTAAGACTCTACTCAACAATGGGTTTTGGGGCTTATAAAATCAGCGGCATGAAACTAATCGTTAGTACTGCATCATACTTCATCTTCAAATAACAAGTATCCCAAAAACTTCGCTGATTCTTCATGAATAGTATGGGTTATATCTGACGCCTCTTTCTCTATTTTTAACAAACGTTCGTCAAGAGAAGCGGCTTGAAGCCCTTGGTAACCATTATGCGGGTCCATACACGATGCAATTGCTTTATGACTTAGAAAGTTTCGCTCGTCTTTAAACTTGTTGAGACGTTTAATAAGTGTTCCATTGTCGGAAAACTTCTTAAATTCAGTAATCAGTCTCTCTAGAGAATGGTTTTGAAAATCGTCGCCTGACATTCCACAAAACATTCGATTGCCCAAACGCTTATTTATGAGAGCGACAGCATTAGACAAGTAGAGCTTCAACTCCATTTCTATCATCTGACATCCTGACAATGCTCTCGAAACCTTGAGCCTTGAGGAAAAACTCATCTTTCTCCATATACCCTCTGCATAGCGAACATTTTATTACTTATACGATACACAGTTATTGCATAATCGCTCTGTTACTACCCTCTGAATATCTATATTGAATTTAGAAAGTATTCACCTATATACGTAAGTGTTCGAATAATAAACATCAGTTGATTTCCTGACTATTAAAGAAGCTTATTCAATCGGAAATACTGAAAGCACATTTTAAAAAAGGTAAAGCACCGTAACCCACTGGTTTCAGAATACAGTTTACTGCAACTTTTGACATTGGCGGCTTTGCTAAGTAATTACCTGACATACGGTTCAAACCTTTGTTGCATTTCTTGGAGGTTATCCCTTATCTCTGCCTTTTTGGCTTCGATAGCAGAATTAACCACACTCCAGCTACCAACAAAGATAATACCTATAAGAATACCTGCTATCAAACGATTAGTTAGCCCGTAGTGCTTACGTTTGTACAGGTAAACTGGGTAACCAATTATCCAGAGCAAAGAGATAATGAAAAACCACGAAGTAGCACTATAAGTGCCTTTCTTTCGATCCGTTTTCATTCCGACTTTACTTGCTTCCATTGCGGCAACAATTGCTGTGCCTAGTACAGTTGTCAACATTAGAAGCACCATTGTTTCGCTGGGTGACTGGAATAAATTCATGCCAGACACCCAAAACCAAATTAGCATTGTTGTCACTACAGGGATTGCTAGCAGAAAGATACCGTAATCAACAGCTGGTTTTGTGGATGCTTTATCTGTTGCATCTTGTTCAAGATCAGAGCGGCAATGTTTGCATATCCTTGCAATAGCTAATATTTTTTCGCCACAGAATGGACAATTCTTGACTTTATCGGTCATTACTTATTCCTTTATTTTGTTGCCTAACGTCCTAACTAAAACTACCAATCAAGTTTAATTGATCTTTGAAAGTTGTTCCACTAAATTCAATTTTAAGTTTAGGGGGATAACCTATTACTTACAAATACTTGATACATTATTCAAACAATAGCCCCGAAGGAAACCGAGTTTAGCCTTCAAACATCATAATCTATCACTGTCCGCTTGTCGCTCTTTGCCGAATTTGGGCTCAGTGCCATGAGGGGACGGTGGTACTAACTCGTTTATGCCCCAAAACGAGCTAACGTAAATGCTCTAAGGGCGGCTTTGAGCGATGAAGCAGACGGTCAGATAAACTCGTTTTTGGACAAAAACGTTTTTTATAGTTACGTTTAAGCACTTGTTAAGTTCTCGACATAGATGATGAGTAAGATGCTGTTAACAAATGACTTTGAATCCACAATACACTTAGCTTAATCAATATTTTTAAATCATTTATATCTTTGTCGGTCCACTTTCTAACGTAATGAGCCTCATCATTTCCTAGCCAAGCTGCTCTATATGAGCATTGTTTAATTCGGCTATCATCAATATACTCATTTATACACTTTGCTAATGCTTTTTCTTTTATTTTTGTCTCTTCAGCGGGATGTTCATAAATACAGAAATCTTTAATCAAAAACTCTAGAGCTTTGCGATAGCCTATTCCGCATATTTGTTCCATTCCTAATGCTTCTGCTTGATAAGACTCTGTAAATATTTCACAAAATAAAGGTGATAATTCTGCTACCTCTTCAACAATATCAGGTTTACCAAGACTATTTGGAACACACTCAATCAAAGTACAAAAACCATTTATGCTTGTTGGAGTTGGTTTTAATGTTTCATACCGGGCAATAAATAAGCTTAAACACTCTTCATTTGGGCAACAATATGCAATTTCGATACAGTTACTTCTAGTTTTAGAGTGGACAGACGTTTGGATAGCTGAAATTTTACTTTTACAAACAGGGCATTGGTTCGGTAAAGAGTTTACATTAACAGAGTTTCGATCAAGTTGAATTTGTAGCATGTTACACCTAAGGTACTTAACACTTTAGTATTTATGCGACACGCAGTTTGTGTTGTAGTGTCGCTTGTTGGACTGAGTCGCTACCGCTCGGTGTGTCAGAGTTGGTGTTGTTTATGCTAAGGGGATTTGCTTTTTATGGCCTAAGTGATATCAAACCAATTTCATTGATGTATCTGGCCTTATTTAAGCTTTCCCTGCACTGCTCAGCGTTTATTATGTTTACATTACACCTAAGTTTGGCTAAATAAGCAACTATACTTTTTGCACGCTCAAAGCAGCTATTAAAGCATTTGCCCTAACTTGTTTTGGGGCAGAAACGAGTTACGGCTGATAGTCGGCTTATGGCACAGAACCGCCCTTCAGCCTAACTCATGACTGTCCATAGACGGGTTTTAAATATAACTCGTCTCGCCCCATTCCAAGCCAGAACCCTTTGCTTACATCATTAGACTACTTAATTATTTTCGGATAAAATACGCACTCGCGGCTGCACATGAATTTCAGTCAACTTTAGAGAGAATACGATGATTGTAGAAAATGTGCTTCCTGAAGATTACGCAAAAATGCTGAATGTTTGGGAAAACTCAGTCCGAGCAACTCATGACTTCATAACAGAAGAAGATATTGAGTTTTTTAAACCAATTATCATTGAGCAGGCTTTTCCTGCTGTCACGTTAAGATGTATTAAAAGTAATGATGGCTCAATTCTAGGCTTCGTGGGTATCCATGATTCTAAGGTTGAAATGCTGTTCATTTTAAACGAGGCAAGAGGGCATGGTATTGGTAAGGTGCTACTGCAATACGCAATAGAGCAGTTAGGTGCAACCAAAGTCGATGTAAACGAACAAAACCCGCAAGCAGTAGGTTTCTACGAGCATATGGGTTTTAAAGTAGTTTCTCGTTCACCACTTGATGATATGGGAAAACCTTTTCCAATTCTGCATATGACACTTTAAAGCTCGGTTTGTCGTAACCAAGTTTGTTAGAAGAAACGCCCAAAGCTAATAACTTTGGGCGTTTCCGTATACGCGAGCGTTGTTCTAACTTGACTAACCCTTGCCCCATTCCGAGTTAGATTTACCGCACAGTAAAGTACAACACTCACCAAACTGTACCTTATTTTAAACAAGCACCTAGGCAACAATGATGAAGGTGTTTACTGCTAAATACAGAACTTAAAAACTGCACTTATTAAGTATATAACCCCTCTAACCCAGGCAGATCAAAAAACTGAGAGGGTTTACCGTTTTTTACTTGATGTTGATAGTTTAGACGATTGCTGCTGGTAACTAATATACAGTGCTTTTTTGCTCTAGTAATACCAACAAAATGTAGATTCAGCTCTTGCTCCCAGTTGTCGTAATGAACATCCCATGACCCTTGAACAACACGCCTTTTGGGGTGTACCCAGTCATAAAGATCTAAATGATAAACCACATCAAATTCCAGTCCTTTGGATTTGTGAAGAGTCATTACTTGTACTTCATTTTCGTTAATTGGCATGTAATGTTTTAGTAGTTTGCTATCAACACAAATATTATGAATTAGCTCTTTATCTGAATCTGAAACGACACAATCAAAAATACCTTCAGAAATCTTAATAATCGATTCTGCCAACTCTCTATATTCTTTACCTATTACATCAAAAATCAATCTCCGAAGATTAACGACCTGTTGCTCTTGAACTCTTATGTACCGATCAACCGTTTCGATTACATCGTTAATTCTATAATCTTCATTAAGACGATACCGTAATAAACTTGCATACAAGTTAGTGATACGAGTATTTCTTACAGCCAATGGATCTTCATCAAAAATTCTAAAAGGAACTTTTAGCTTTTGCTCTAGAAATTCCAGAGATATATTGTTTCTAACTAGAATACCTATTTTTGAATAAGAGTCTGTTATACCTTTTTCGATAATACCTTGGATAGAGTCACTAACTTGTTCAGACACATTAAGCTGAGTACCTTGATAACTCCATCTATGAACTCTTATTTCATCAGTAGAAATTAAATCGCAAGTTGGATTAAACAATCTGTTTGAATAGTTGGTAATTGAAGGGTGGCACCTGTGGTTTATATTAACTATGTGGTGTTCAAAGACATCAGGCTGCGCAGTTAAACTTGTAATATATTCTGGGTTACTTCCTCGCCACGCATAAATTGACTGCTGTGTATCCCCAACTGCAACACCTGTTAAACCTAGATCTATTAATTTTAAAAATAACATATGTTGAGGTTCAGATGAATCCTGATACTCATCAACATAAAGAGAAGAATACTTTGCTCGAAAGTAATTTTGGCAGGCTAATGAGGTATTTAGAATATGGTTAGCCATTACGCCTAACAGCTCAAGTAAAACATACCCATTTTCATATAAAATCTTAATATCTTGTTCAAATGTTGAATAAATGTCAGTTTTGATGTCACCAGTGTATCCAGAAATGGTAGGAATTTGCTCTTTTAAATTTTGAGGAACTTCATCGAATAATTTGCACTCTACAGCCGAAGAAGAGTGACCAATCAACCGTGCACCAAATGGGTAAATTATTTCACTTAAACAAAAATGATCAATGGTCCCGAAATAGCTAGCCTTTAAATCGCACGCACCTTTTTTGCACCGTTGTTTTAATTCTTTGCTGGCCTTTACCGTAAACGTAATACCAATCACGCCCTTATAGTCAGGGAGCGATTGGACTTCATTTCTTATTTTCTCTACGACAACAGTTGTTTTACCGCTTCCTGGGCAAGCAGTAATAACCATATTCGCTCTTGAAGCTATAGCAGCGTCTTGATCAGGGGTAAATTTAAAATCAGCCATACTAAGCTATTGCCCTAGCTACTGCGAATGCTAAGGGCTTTGCCAGTTCACCACTGACCAACTTGGCAAACGCGCCTCTATTTTGTGAAATAAACTCTCGCATTCTAATCGCTTTTTTACCTTGCAAATACTTGATGGCATCTACTACGTCCTCTTTATCTGCGAAAGCTAAAAGCTCGGCTTTCAACTCAAGTGCAATATCATTCTCAAGGTCTATTTTTGATAAGAACATACCATTTGGATTTACTTGGTTAGAAGCATTTTGCCAAGCACCATTATCAACAAGGTCTTGTGATGTAGTATTCGCCGGATAATATGGAGCATTGGGTAAACCCTTTAGAGAAAAACAGCGATTAAACCCTACAGCTCTTTTATCTGTTCTCCCCCTCGTTCCAGAAACGTCATTGTCCGTTCTCAGCACCCAAGGGATTTCCATTGCATCAAGTATCTGGCAATAAACTTTAAATTGAATACCATCAACACATAAGATTGTTATGTTGTAAAAATCTAAATCAAACCCTAATTGGATCGCTAGCTCTTCATAAAACAATTTTTCAGAAGGTCCTTCTACAAGAAATACGCAACTAGCAAAAAAAGCTTCTGCCGGAAGTATGCTCATTCTATACCCCAACTCATCCCATGCATCTGAAATACAATCGGAGCAGCCACCTTTTGCTGCTTTAGAGCCTTCAGCTGTTGAGAAGAGCCGTATAATAGAGTCAGGTTTATAACGTTCAGTTATTTGTGGAGAATGACTGGTGATAATTGTCTGGCCTGGTAATTCATGTATTAAGTAGTCAGCCAGTTTACGTTGTTGATGCGGGTGTAGGTGAGCTTCAGGTTCTTCTACACAATAGAATGTTACTTCATGTTCAGGGTCAAACTCTCTTTGACTTTTTGCCTTCCATAATACTAACAATATCTGGTTATTTCTCCCATCACCCCCTAGCATTATTTTAGATCCTGAAGTTGAAGCTCCAAGCTCCAAATTATCAATGAACTGATTAACTTTAATGGCTCCTGTATCTAAGTGGACACTATAATCGCCATTTGTATATGATAACTTTTTTAATTCTTCATTAACTACAGATGTTGCGTCTTTAACGTAATTTAGCCCAGCTACTTTATCGTTCACTTGATTTAACTGCCCAGAAATTACATTCATTTCTGCTTGATCGGCAGCCAGGTCAGCCGCTTTAAGATTATCCAGAGATTGCTTTAGAAGTTTTTTCTTTTCTATATTAATGAACTTTTCGAGGTCTCTTCTAGAGCGAACATATCTTAGATTTAAACGCTTTAAATAAAATCTGGATTGGACTAATTCTAACTCGCCTTCTGAACAACCTATGAATATTTGGCAATCCAGTGTTGCTCTATCAGCGACCATTGAAATTACACATTTCCCATCGTCACTCACATGCCCTTTTAAAATAGATAAAACAGCATCCTCTGTGACTTCTGAAAAATATATATTTATTATAAAGGTATCTGGTTGTTCGCCATTCCTGTTGATATAAAAATCAGTTAGTTCAGGTTCTATATCACGGTCTGATAGAGACTTATCCAGCAACAAGCGCAAAGCATAAAGTAAGTTTGTTTTACCAACGTCGTTACTGCCAATCATCAAAGTTCTATCATTAAAACTCACTGATGCGGCTTTAAAATTTCTAAAACCATTGAGGTTTACTTTTTCGATTTTCAAACTATCCTCCTTGCGACTTTTCTTCATCATACACTGTAAGCTATTCTGCATTGCTACATAAAACGACTAAAGGGCCGCATTGAATTGATTGTACATTATTGTTGGCTAGTAATGGCTGATCATTAAAGTTCATTTATCTTGATTGCAAGGAAACAGAGGGAACCTTACATTTAACTCACTTTTTAACTTTTATAAGCATGCTCTAACTTGTTTCTGTCCAAAAACGAGTTGACCCGACAGTCCAGTTATCGCTCTTTCCCGAAGTTCGGCTCAGTGCCAATTGCGGTCATTGGTAAACGCAGTAATATGAGTCTATTAAGTTTAGCTAAAATTAGCGAAGAATGAGTGCCTGCCAAGCTTTAAGCGTCCCATCCATAGTTACTTATTATGTCACTTTTTAATCACTAAACTCGACCATTGCAGAAGTCCTAACTTTAATACCTTTGGCTGTATGTTTGATGTAAGTTTGAAACTCGTGAGCATAGGACTTAAATTCATTTAGGCTCTCATGCAACGCGCTTTCAGGTTTAATCTTTTTTTCGTTTTCCCACAAACAACCAGAAGCCTTCGTTGAAAGTTCTAGTGCCAAAAAGGCTGCATCATAGATAGATTTATTTATAAATGGATATGCAGAGGTAAGCGTATAACCTAATGAGGTGCGAGCTTCATGTAGCTCATTCGCAGTAATTAGGATTTCTTCACTGGACAGAAGTTTCTTCTCAACTGACTCAAATAGCGGAGAAATTCTTGTTAGTGCTTCCCATATTTTCTGGTAATGACCATACTCGAGTTCAATTAGATGCTTATGAGTGTGCACGACACTTTCATTTCGTTCTGATAGTCTAGAAAGGTTGTTTTGTAACTCTGCCCGTAATTTTGCAAGCAATTGATTAGATTTAACAGTTTCACGGGAGTTTATACGATTTACCCACACCTTTCCCAGAAACGCAATTAAGGCAATTAATACAACTGTTTGACCACCAAAAAAGAGTAGTAATGTATCGATGTTCAATTTCACCTCCTGTGAAATAACGCCCCCCTCACTTGCCGGAAGCCAATGGCGCCTTTTTTGCAGTTACACCGCAAAAAGGTGACGGTGGCCGGAGGTCATGTGCAGGCGCTTGTTAAGTGTGTCACGTGACATTTAGTAAAAATTCGCTTATTTCTTTGCGCAAATCTAAGTCATTAGTTTGCGTTGCTAACTCATTAGCCATGTGAGCAAAACTTTTAGACTCATCATTATTGCCTATTGATTGATGTCTCTCAGCTATTGCGAAATTAATAGAAGCCTCATATTCCTTAACTTGTTTCTTTATTGCAAGTTTAAGGGCTTTCTCATAGATGGTAATTGATACTGTATCATCTCTTGTGAAATCGCCAAGCGCTTCCCACTGTAATGGATGATCAGTTTCTAGTCCTTCATGTTTCTCACAGATAGATTTAAGCTTCTGGTAATTTTCCCAAAAACTCTTCGTATCATCATCTCCTGAAGCATTTACTAGCTCACAAGAAATTTCTAATACTTCTTCGTAGATTGCTCTATCCATCATGGACACTTAACAACTTTATCAGAGGACACTTTCCCTATTTTAGCGCGAAAACGTCCTTATTTAATGAACTTATATTAATAGCAAATAGCGTAAACTATTGCCAACTATAAATATCACTCTTCCTGCTGCCAATATAAACATGTAAAAAAGAGGAAAGTTTCCTCTTATTCTTACTAAATTAATGACTATACATCGCTCTTTGCCGAAGTTCGGCTTAGTGTTATCAGTTGTAACTCGTTTCTGCCCCGAAACAAGTTACGAAGAATCAAGGTCATTGAAGGCGAACCACCTTGTTATTTAAATGAAGTATACAACTCATGTTCAATGCTCACTTTTGCTTCTTAGCTTATTACGCCATTTTGAAGGTGTTGTGCCATAGAATGTTTTGAACTGCCTGATGAAATGAGTTGTGTCTTGCCACCCAATTTTCGTAGTAATCTGTTCAACCGACATATTTGAGTACTGTAGAAGCTGCGCTGCTTTGGCTAGACGCGCTGAAGTGATCCACATACCAACCGTAAAACCTGTTTCTGACTTTACAACTGATGCGACATGGGGAGATGTGCGACCCACAGCAGACGCAACGTCACTTAAGGATATAGGAGTAAGGCTGTATTTTTGAATATAGTGTAATGCCTTTCCGACTAATGGCGACTTTGTGATCTTATTGTCTATTACAGTCGTCGCACGAACGACTTCTGTTAATATCAATACAATCAGGCTCCGTTGAACATCATTACTTATCGTTGTTTCAAAATTGGTTTCTTGTTTTAAGGCTTCAAACCAAGAAGTTATACGTTGTTGAGCTGGAACATTTAAATTAGCCACAGGAGCACCTCCTGAACGAACCTCTGCGAAGGGGCGCATTATCTCTTGCGTTTCGTTCAAACCATAGCTTTCAGCAGAGAAACCAAGTAGCCAATAGTCTAAATTACAACCCGCGACAGAACGATATGGCACTCCGTAAGGGACAATCGTAATGCTGCCAGTAACAGATTGAGTAGTGTAGCTTTGCTCCATTTTAAATGAGCCTTTTGTAGTAAAGAGCAAGCCATAGTCTGGATTTACTGACACGGTTGAGATTTCACTGTTTACGCCTTGCTCGTGGATTACATAGCAGGGTGGCAATGGTGTTTTTGGAAGCATGGATAACAACCTACAGTTCTTTTACAAAATCTTAATATCAGCCGATAATATCTCAATCTGTGCACTCAAACAACGCAGCGTCTTTGTATATATTAACCACACACAATCCAAGTAGCGCAAACAATAAAAAGAGAGTCAGGTCATAATATTTTTGGCTTGCACAACTAGAGGAAAGAAATAATGACTAAGACTTTAGCTTTGTGGGAGAAGCAAGATAAACACAAAGGTGATCGCTGGGAGCTGTTTAAGGCGATCGGTGCTTATATGACTCCTCGAAAAGTACTCTATCCTGGTAGTTATGTGGACATTTCACCATCATTCGTTTTTAACGAAGTCACATATGTGGATCTTGATAAACGTGCTTCAAATTTTTTTGCTGATGAATGCACTGTTAAACAGATAGTTTTTGAGCACAATGGGAACTCAGACCCAAATATACAGTTTATTCATAGTGATTATCGCTCACTGGAGTTAAACGAAGTTGAATTCGATTTACTAATATCTCTTTATGCAGGCTTTATTTCAGAACCGTGCGGAGAGCTTTTAAGAATAGGTGGAATCTTACTTGTTAACGCTAGCCACGGAGATGCAGCTTTAGCGGCTTTAGACCCAAGATTTAAGTTGATTGCTGTCGTTCTAAGAGACAATGGAAAGTATGAGGTCAACGACGAAAATCTTAAGGACTATATGAAGCCCAAGAGGCCTGAAATCATGACACGAGAAAATATATTAGCATCTGGTCGTGCGATCCCATACACAAAATCACCATTTGCATATTTGTTTAAAAGAGTAAGTTAGTAATACAGGCAATTTCAGGAAATCACATGAGTTACAACGAATTAAACAACGGGGTCTACATGAATTATTATCACGAGGTTAACAATGCGAAGGCATATACTGAAATGTGTGACGGATTTAATGCTGCTGAGCAATTGCATATGCTCTCAAAAGTCCTTTCTCCTGAGGATTCTGTTTTAGAGTTAGGCTCGGGGCCTGGTAATGATCTTGAAATTCTCGCTCAGAAATTTCGAGTTACAGGCTCTGATTATTCACCAGCTTTCGTGAATACGCTCAATAAACGGCTACCCGATGTACTTAGCTTAATACTTGACGCTGTAAAAATTGAAACAGAAGCTAGGTATAATGCAGTATATTCCAATAAAGTAATGCATCATTTAAGTGATACTGAATTGCGCCAATCTTTCCGCCGTCAAGCTGAGCTGCTTTTACCTGGAGGTTTCGTTTTCCATCTAGTCTGGCAAAAAATTCAAGCACCTGAGACAACTCATGGTCTATTGTTTCATCCGAGAAGTTTAGCCAAGATGAAAGAAGCAATGGGGCAGGAGTTTAACGTTGTTGAATCAAAGGTTTTTAGCGAGTTCGAAGATGGAGATTCTCTTGCTATTCTCGCACGCAAAGTATTTCAGTCATAGTAGTGATTGTTCTGTAGTGGGTTAATGAGATTTGTCAGCTATTTGTAGGCGACTCGCGTGATTTGGAATAGAAAAAGTTATCTGAAATAGAAGGCTTTCTATCACGTCGTAACACGGAATTGTCCAAAAACGAGTTGACCCGACAGTCCGGTTATCGCTCAAAGCTGAATTTCGGCAAAAGTGCCATATGCGGACATTGAAGCCGACTTAATAATACTGATAACTACGTATTGTAAATCTGCTCGAATTGCCACTAGTAAATGTGTTTCGTTTTACCAAGTTCTGTCTAAATCCTGAGCGTATAA
>NZ_JACJEW010000071.1:0-19846 GCF_014164315.1 Pseudoalteromonas sp. SG44-1 | reverse complement strand
CCGGAGTTAAATCCAATAGAGCAAGTATGGAGTTGGATACGGCAACACTGTTTATCTAATCGTGTGTTTAGTGGTTATGAAGAAATAGTCGAACAGGTTTCGCAAGCGTGGAATAAATTCATTTCAGTCCCAGATACGGTTAAAAGCAAATGCTCTAGAGACTGGATAAAATTGACTTAATCTTTATGCAGATTGGTATTATTTAAAGAACTATAGTTGATAAAGAATCAAAAAATCGGCCACAATATAGATTATGACCGATTACTCTTTTTCGAAAAGGAAATTACAATCTTGCAAATCCCTTTTATATTACTAAAAAATATTAACTAACTGCTGCGTAAAAACAACCAAAACCGGGTAGGGTAAGGGTTTGTTTATCTAAGCTGCCATTGTGATGATTCAGTTCTGTATGTGGCACAATGTCAGTGTGTTCAATGTTGAGGCTTGCAGGCTCTTGCGCTAGGTTAAATACGCACAACATAGTCTGGCCTGCAAAACGACGGTAAAAAGCTAACAATGGCTCAGGGGTATTAATAAATTCAATATCGCCTTCGAGTAAGATAGCTTGTTGCTTACGCCATGTCATAAAATGGCGGAACGCATTTAGAATCGAATCACTATCGCTATCTTGTTTGCTTACAGTCTGGTGTTTGTGGTTTTCGTCAACAGGTAACCAAGGTTTCGTTGCAGAAAATCCGGCCTGTTCACCGTCATCATTATGCCATGGCATAGGCGTACGACAGCCATCTCGGCCTTTAAAGTTTGGCCAAAAAGTTATCCCATATGGGTCTTGTAAGTCTTCAAACGCCACACTTGCTTCACCAAGACCTAGCTCTTCACCTTGGTACATACATACACTACCGCGCAATGAAGCGAGTAGGGCGGTAAGCATTTTACACTGCGCAGGGTTTACTTCACCATTGTTACTCCAACGACTAGCAACACGTTCTACATCATGGTTACTAAAGGCCCAGCAAGGCCAGCCTTCTGTCATTCGTTCTTCCAATGTCTTAACCGTTGTACGAATATACTCACTGCTATAATCATTGGTTAGTAGCTCAAAACTGTAACCCATATGCAGTTTATCGCCACCGGCGGTGTATTCAGCCATAGTAGCAAGTGAATCCTCGGATGATATTTCACCCAAAGACACGGTACCAGGATATTTGTCTAACAGGGTACGAATATCTTGCATAAAGCTAATATTTTCAGGTTGGGTATTATTATAATGGTGATACTGAAAAGCATACGGATTATCTTCGCTAAAACCACGGCCTTGGCGTTTTTCTGGCGGTTTAGCTGGGTTATCACGTAGCTGTGCATCGTGATAACAAAAGTTAATTGCATCTAGGCGAAAACCATCTACCCCTTTTTTAAGCCAAAACTCAACATTATCTAATACTGCTTGACGTACATCTGGATTATGAAAATTAAGATCCGGTTGTTCAGTAAAAAAGTTGTGTAAATAATACTGGCCACGACGCGGCTCCCATTGCCAAGCAGGGCCACCAAAAATTGAAAGCCAGTTGTTTGGCTGGGTGCCATCTGGTTTTGCATCAGCCCATACATACCAATCAGATCTGGCGTTAGTTTTGTCTTCTCGGCTATCTAAAAACCATTGATGTTGGTCTGATGTGTGGCTCAATACTTGATCAATAATAATTTTAATATCGCGTTGATGAGCTTGTGCAATGAGCTCGTCAAAGTCATTAAGATCGCCAAAAAGAGGGTCTACGTCACGATAATCGCTGATATCATAGCCAAAGTCTTTCATTGGTGATTTAAAAAATGGTGAGATCCAAATAGCATCAACACCCAGACTTTTAATATAGTCTATCCGGCTGATGATCCCTTTTAAATCACCAATGCCGTCACCGTTGGTATCTTGAAAACTGCGCGGGTAAACCTGATAAATCACGGCACCCTTATACCACTGCTGTTGAGCCATTTTTTTCTCCATCGTGACAACACTCCCCATTTTACCCTAGCAATTATTACTGTTTAGAAATGGTGTGTTCGTAATCTTGTTAGCAGTTCGATTGAAACGAACTACGTTATTTTTTAAAAAGCATACGTGAAGGGCTTGATACTGTAAAAAGGATGCATACGTATGCATGCTAAATAGATCGCTTTGATAAGGAAAACAGCTTCTGAAAAACCTATTAACAAAGGTATGTGAGCGGTAAATAGATGTTTACCAATTGTCGTTTTCGTATCATTAACAAAGTAGCAAATCCAACTTGGTGCATATTCTATGGGTTCTGTAGCGTTATGGTGCAGTGCCATTAATGGTCTTACCAATTGGCATTTTGTGAGTGGGCGATCGGGACTCGAATGCAAAGTGTGAATGCACTAATAATTAAGGTATTAAACTGTAAATCAGCCGCGCTGAAGGAGCTCGATGCAGTGCATATTTCTTTTATAAAATAGAAAGATCAATTGCCCGCTCTTTATACCTATAAAAACAAGGTGTTGCCATTATCCATGTGAATTTTTTGTTAACCTTGTTGGTTTTGTACTAGCCTGAATACGTATGCATAAAGTTGTTAAAAAAATAAGGCGGGCGTTAATATTCATCCTGACAACAAAATAGCTAACAAATGGTTTGCTTCTATCACAAGCAACTCGCTAAAAGTTAGTAATATAAAATTGGGTAACGGGAAACACATCATGTCTATGTTCAAACCAAGTATATTAACAATTGCACTTGCAACCGCAGGCTTAACAAGCATGTCAGGTTTTGCAGCTGAGCAACAAACAACTGCGAATGAAGATTTAGAAGTCATTGAAGTGAAAGGTTTTCGTCGTAGTTTAATCCAAGCTATTGACACTAAACGTTTCAGCAGTTCAGTAGTAGAGGCAATCTCAGCAGAAGATATTGGTAAGTTACCAGATTCATCTATTGCAGAATCAATTGCTCGTCTACCTGGTCTTGCCGCGCAACGATTAGATGGCCGTGCAAGTTCAATTACTATTCGTGGTATGGGCGAAGACTTTAGTACCACAACATTTAATGGTCGTGAGCAAGTATCGATTGGTGATAACCGTGGTGTTGAATACGACTTATACCCGTCAGAAGTGATCAGTGAAGTTGTTGTATACAAAACGCCAGACGCATCTTTAACGACTCAAGGGATTGGCGGTACCGTTGATTTACGCTCTACGCGTCCTCTATCAGCCGGTGAACAATCAATTACTGCAAATGTGCGTTTTGAACAAAACGAAATGGATGCAGTTAATCCAGAAATGGATAATAAAGGTTATCGTGGTTCGTTTGGTTATGTAGATCAATTTGCTGACGATACCATTGGTGTTGCATTTGCTTATGCCCACATGGAATCACCAAATCAAGAACAACGCTGGAATGCATGGGGTTATGATCCAAGTGGTGCTGATGGCGATTTACGTTTGACGGGCGCTAAGCCTTATGCACGTTCATCAGAGCTAACAAGAGATAGCTTTTTAGGTGTGCTTGAGTTTGCACCATCAGATAAACTGCATATTACCGCCGATGCGATGTATGTTGATTTTGAAGATAAGCAAATATTACGAGGCATAGAGCTGCCACTAAATTCAGGTCGTGCAGATACAAATTATGTAACGTTAGCTACCAATGGTGGCGTTGTTACTCAAGGCCAAGTTAATAATATTAAAACCTTAGTTCGTAATGACGTAAACTTCAGGACTGCTGATTTACTCGCGCTTGGTTTTAACGTTGAATACGATATAAACGACAGTTGGCAAGTGGCTGCTGATGTGAGTTATTCAAAGGTTGAACGTGATGTCTGGGGTCTTGAAAGCTATGCAGCGACAGGACGTGGTGACAACGAAGGCCTTGGTGATAACCTACAATACAGCCTTGACAGTGGTATGGCTGGTGCCATTTTTACCCCTACACTTGATTATTCAGACCGTGATTTATTTCAACTGGGCGCAGCACGTACTTGGGGAAATAGTGTTGTTGGTGGCGATGGTCAAGATGGCTTTTTAAATAGACCACATGTTGAAGATGAATTAGCATCATTAAAGCTAAGTGCAAAAACTTACATTGAAAACAGCCCGATAAGCCAAGTTGAATTTGGTGTTAACTACAGCAGCCGTGAAAAAGATAAACAAGATACCGGTGAGTACCTGCGCCTCAAGCAGTATCCTGAAATGGTGCGTATCCCAGATGAATACTACTTAGGCTCAGTATCACTTGATTTTATTGGTATGGGTGACATGATTGCGTATGATTCGTTAGCCCTATACAACAGCGGCGCGTACGATTCATTTAATCAAGCTGATACTGATACAGGCCGTTGGGCAAATATTTGGACTGTACAAGAGGATATTTTAACTGCCTATGTTAAAGCTGATTTAGATACTGAATTGTTTGGTTTACCTGCACGCGGCAACGTGGGCTTGCAAATTGTAAATACAGATCAAAGCTCTGACGGTTATGCGGTTGATTCAGATCCGGATACAGGCCTTGTCCGTGTACAATCGAATAGAGCAGGCGACAAGTATACTGAATTTTTACCAAGCTTGAACTTGAACTTATCGTTGACTGAAGATCAAATGCTACGCTTTGGTTTAGCTCGTACAATGTCGCGTTCACGTATGGATCGTATGAATGCAAGTAACAGCTACAGCTTTGATGCGGCAAAAAACAACGTTACAACACCACCGACTAATCTAGAAAATTCACCGTGGAGTGCAAGTGGCGGTAACCCAAGTTTGCGTCCTGTTATTGCTAATCAAATCGACTTATCGTATGAGTATTACTTTAGTGCGGAAGGTTATTTTGCAGCTGCTTTATTTCATAAAGACATAGAAGATTGGCAGTTCAACACGCAAATAGTGGGTGATTTTGCTGATGTTGATACACCTAATGGTGAAGTGCCGATCACTAACCAAGGTCTAGTGAGCGCATGGGATAACGTAGGCGATGCAAAAGTATCAGGCCTTGAGTTAACAGCGACATTACCAGGTAATATACTCAGCGATAGCCTTGAAGGCTTTGGTACAGTTATTAGCGCTACCTTTTTAGATTCTTCGCTTGATAACCTCAATGGTGAGAAAGAAGAAATTCCAGGTCTATCAGATAAAGTTTATAACTGGACACTTTATTATGAAAACTACGGTTTTCAAGCACGTGTGAGTATGCGTTACCGCTCTGACTTCTTAGGTGAAGTAAATGGTCTATCATTAGCAAGAACAACGGTCGTTGTTGCAGAAGAGACTATCTGGGATGCCCAAATTGGTTACGATTTCTCTGAGTCTAGCATTGAAGCATTACAAGGTCTTACTGTATCGCTACAAGCACAAAACTTAACTGATGAGCCGTTTGTAACTTATCATGACGGCAATAAAGCAACGGTACGTGATTATCAAAGCTATGGGGCTAATTATTTATTAGGCTTTGCTTATAAATTTTAATTAAATATACCCAAGTCAGTATGATTCAGTTGTATTAAACGCGATTGAGACAAGATACTAGGGATCTCAATAGAGATCCCTTTTTTATTTGTGAGGAGTGATAAATGAAAGCGATAGAAAAAATTGTTATCTTAGGCGGCGGCAGTGCAGGTTGGATGACCGCTGCGATGTTAGCAAAAGTGTTTTCTAAGCAGCTATCAATCACTTTAATAGAATCACCCGATATTCCAACTGTTGGTGTAGGGGAGGCAACTATCCCTGCGATACAGACTTTCAACAATGTCTTGGGGCTTGATGAACACGTTTTTTTAAAGCGCACTCAAGGCACTTATAAACTTGGTATTCAATTTGAAAATTGGGGCCAACAAGGCGATAGTTACCAGCATGCATTTGGTGATATTGGCAGAGGGCTTGGGATCACCCCATTTCATCACTTTTGGCTCAAAAGCAACCAAAGCAAAACAACGCAAACCTTATGGGACTTCAGTGTTAATGCGATTGCGGCAAACCATAATAAATTCAACCCAAATCCACAGATTGGTAAAACGCCTTTAGCTGGGCTTACTTATGCTTATCACTTTGATGCGGGCAAATACGCAAAGTTATTACAAGAGTTTGCAATTGCGCAAGGTGTAGAATATCTCAGTGGTACGATGGAGTCTGTAAAATTAGACGATAATGGCTTGATTAAAACACTTGAACTCAGTGATGAACAAACCATAAAAGGTGATTTTTTTATTGATTGCAGCGGCTCCAGTGCACGCTTGATTGAACAGGCGTTGGGGGTTAAATACCAAAGTTATCAGCATTGGCTTTTCTGTGATCGTGCAATTGCAGTGCAAACTAAACCGCTGAAAAATACGCCGCCATTTACTCGTTCGATTGCAAAAGATGCCGGGTGGCAATGGCAAATTCCGCTGCAAAATAGAGTGGGGAATGGGCTGGTATATAGCAGCCAATTTATGAGTGCTGAACAAGCTGAACAACAGTTATTAAATAGTTTAGAAACTGAGACCATAACGGCCCCAAAACATATTAAGTTCACGCCAGGAAGACGCGAACAGCAGTGGTTTAAAAACTGTTTAAGTATTGGTTTATCTAGTGGCTTTTTAGAACCTTTGGAATCTACCAGCTTACATTTAATACAAACCAGTATAGCTCGGTTTATTAAGTTATTTCCGGCGCACCCTGATTGTGAGTTATCGGCGCATGCTTATAATTTACAAGCCAAAAATGAATTTGAAAAAATTCGTGATTTTATTATTTTGCATTACGCTGTTAATCAAAAGCAGTCTCCATTTTGGCAACGGTGTGGCGCTATGACATTACCTGACTCATTACAGCAACGTATTGCACTATTTAAACGAACAGGCACGCTTTCAATACAAGCAGATGAACTTTTTTCAGAGGTTGCTTGGCTACAAGTTTTAATTGGACAAGGGATCCGACCACAAAGTTATCACCCGCTCGCACGTGCAATTTCAGATTCTGAGCTTGATGAGTTCTTATCCAATATAGCGACTATCCAACAGCAATACGTTACTCACTTACCAACACATGAGCAATATTTACAGCGATTTTGTCGTTGTTCAGAGTTAGCAAAAGGCCAGATCTAGTATGAATATTATTATTGTTGGTGGTGGTACAGCAGGGTGGATGGCTGCTAATTTATTAAATCATTCTCTCACTAATACCCATGTCACTTTAATTGAATCACCAACAATTGCGCCTATTGGTGTTGGTGAAGGGTCGACTGCGCAGTTAAAACAATTCTTCGATACATTAAATATTAGCGAAAGTGAGTGGATGCCTCAATGCAATGCAACCTACAAACTGGGGATTGAATTTAAAGATTGGTCTACCCATCCAGGTCATGAGCAGTATTTTCACTCATTTTATGGGCAGACGGATTTACATACACAGCAGCAATTTATAAAAAGTTGTTTGTTAAAACGTCAAGGTATAGCGATTGATGCACATCCCGACAGCTATTTTTTAGCAGCCTACTTAGCTAAGCAACAGCGTGGGCCACATACTCAAGCGGACTTTCCATTTCAGCAAAGTTATGGTTATCATTTTGACTCGGGACTGCTTGGGCTATTTTTAGCTAATAGAGCAACAAGCAAAGGCGTTAAGCACCTAAAAAGCACCATCGCGCAGGTTGAGCTTGATTCCGCAGGCAATATCAAGCAGCTTGTTCTCGATGAAAACAGTGATGGACAGCAGTGTATTGCAGCTGATTTTTTTATCGATTGTAGTGGTTTTAAAGGATTGCTTATTCAGCAAGCATTAGCCGTACCTTGGCTTAGTTTTAAAGAAAATCTATTTAACGACAGTGCTATTGTACTGCCGACAATGAGTAATCAATTACAAGCCCCACAAACTACTTCAACCGCACTAAAATATGGATGGCAATGGGCTATTCCGCTTACCAATCGTATTGGCAATGGTTATGTTTACAGCCAAGACTTTTGCAGTGCTGATGAAGCAGAAACAGAACTTAGAACCAAACTCGGCTTACTCAATTGCGATGTATCTGCACGTAAGCTAACAATGAAAGTAGGACGAGTTAAGCAACATTGGTATAAAAACTGTTTAGCTGTAGGTTTATCGCAAGGCTTTATTGAACCTCTTGAAGCAACTGCTTTACATTTAGTGCAGCAAACAATCGAATCGTTTATCGCATGTTTTGAGCATAACCGACCGAGTGAAGTAAAACGTGATCCGTTCAATATGCAAATTAATAACCGTATAGAAGGTATTCGCGATTATATTGTATGTCACTATCGCGCATCCAATCGGCGAGATACAGAGTATTGGCAAGCAAATGGTCAAAATGAAATGCTATCAGCCTCGTTAAAAAATATTCTTCAGTGCTGGCTATCGCGTAATGATTTAACCGGCGAAATTGCCCATCAAGGGATTGAAAACTACTATTCAAGTCTGTCGTGGCATACCTTATTGAGCGGTTATGGCGTCTTCCCTCCTAGCGTTGCTAAGCCAAGTTATACGCAACAACAGCAAATTAAAGAGCTTTATAATTTTAACCATCAGTGTGCAAGCCATTTTAGAGCGCTTACGCCCATCATCCCGCAGCAAAAATAATCAGGATATTAATATGAGACTATCAAAAAGCGCATTACTGTTAGTAACAGTAATGCTGAGTTTTCAGCTGCACGCAAAAATGCGCGTTGAGCCACAAAACTGGTGGGTTGGTATGCAAAATAATACCTTGCAAATTATGCTGCATGATCAAGGTATTGCTAAGCAACAATGGCAATTAGCATCTTACTCAGGGGTGAGTTTAAAAAGTGTAACTAAAACCGATAACCCAAATTACGTTTTTTTAAATATTGAAATCAATCCAAGCGCAAAGCCAGGTGTTTTAGTGTTTAGCAGCAAATCAGGGGAGCGTTTTGAGTATCAATTGCATGCACGTAAAGCTAATAGCAGTAAACGTAACGGTTTTGATAGCAGTGATACCATTTACTTAATTAATCCGGATCGCTTTGCTAATGGCGATAGCAGCAACGACACAGTAAAAGGAGTGCTTGAGGGTGCAAATCCAATTGAGCGAGGTGGGCGTCACGGTGGCGACATTCAAGGTGTAATTAACGCACTGCCGTATTTGCAAAAACTGGGCGTAACCCAGCTTTGGTTAACACCACCGCTTGAAAATGATATGCCCAGCTACTCTTATCACGGTTATGCAATTACCGATTTTTACACTATCGACCCACGCATGGGCTCAAATGAGTTATATCGCGAGTTATCAGCCAAAGCGAAACAACACGGTATTGGTATAGTGATGGACCTAGTGCTTAATCACTTTGGCTCTGAGCATGAATGGATGACAGATAAACCCACATCAGATTGGATCAATTTTAATGGCGAGTTTGCAAACGGTAAACATGCTACCAGCCATGCTCGTCAAACCATTCAAGACCCACATGCAAGTGAGTTTGATAAACGCCAGTTTAGCGATGGCTGGTTTGTAGCCACAATGCCGGATCTAAACCAGCGGCAACCGTTATTAGCAAACTACCTTATCCAAAATGCTATTTGGTGGATTGAATACGCCGACTTAAGCGGTATTCGCGTTGATACCTATTCATATTCAGACAAAGCCTTTTTAGCTGACTGGACTAAAGCCATAATGACTGAGTATCCCGCTTTTAATATTGTTGGCGAAGAGTGGACCACCAATCCTGCGATTGCTTCATATTGGCAAGCAGGAAAGGTAAATAACGACGGCTATACCTCAAGCTTACCAAGCGTGATGGATTTTTCATTACAAGAGTCACTTATTCAAGCACTTAATGAAGAGGAGAGTTGGAACACTGGCTGGGTAAAAGTGTATCAATCAATCGCCAATGACTTTTTATACCCAAATCCAGACAACTTGCTCGTGTTTGCCGATAACCACGATATGAGCCGAGTTTACACTCAGCTTAAGCAAGATCTTGCTAAAACGAAAATGGCGATGACTATGTTGCTTACCACTCGTGGTATTGCACAAATGTATTATGGCACCGAAGTATTGCTTGATAATACGGGCAGTAATGATCACGGTGATATCCGTATTGATTTCCCCGGTGGTTTTAAAGGTCAGCCAAGTAATGCTTTTACAGGACAAGGGTTATCAGATGAGCAGCGTGATATGCAGCAAACCATCACCACCTTACTTAATTTTAGAAAGCAAAGCCCAGCAATAGCGCAAGGTAAACTGGTTCATTTTAGTCCTAAATCAGGTATATACAGTTACGCGCGGATAAGTGAACAGCAAACTTTGTTGGTGTTTTTAAATAAAAATACCGCAGCAAAAAACTGGTCATTAGCGTATCTGCAAGAGGTTATTGGGCAATACAAAAAGGCTGTGAGTCTTTTTACTGAACAGCAAATAAATATAACAGATACAGTGACCTTAGCGCCTATGAGTGCAACGGTATTAATAATTGAATAAAGCCTGTGTGAATACGTATGCAGCCGCTGTCAGTCAGTGGCAGTTCACTTTAGTATTAAATTTATAATAAAAATGACGTTTAAATGACAACCCATTAAAACGTCAGATCTAAGTAAGAACATTATGACAACAAATAAAACCACAATTAGTACATTCAAATATGGCTCATGGGTATTAGCTAGTAGCTTGTTATTGTCGAGCTGCTCAGATGAGCCCACAACCCCCAGTACTGACAAAAAGGTAGCTGAACAAGTTAACGAGCATTCAAAGCCGGTTGTGTATCAGGTATTCACGCGCTTATTTGGTAATACGCAAACAGCCAATATTCCGTGGGGAACCAAAGAGCAAAATGGCGTAGGCACATTTAGTGACTTTAATGATACTGCTTTAAGTGGCATTAAAGAACTTGGTACCACCCATATTTGGTATACCGGCGTGTTACACCATGCTTTGGTCGGCGATTACAGCCAATATGGAATTAGCCAAGATGACCCGGATGTAGTGAAAGGCCGTGCCGGCTCGCCGTATGCAATTAAAGATTATTACGATGTAAACCCAGATTTAGCCATTAATCCAGAGCGCCGCCTCGAAGAGTTTGCTGCATTAATTGAGCGCACCCATCGACACGGTATGAAAGTGGTCATTGATATTGTGCCAAATCATGTGGCGCGTCATTATCAATCAACCGCTAAACCCGCTGGAGTTAAAGATTTTGGTGAGCAAGATGACACCAGCGTAGAGTATGCCCGCGATAATAACTTTTATTACGTTACTGGGCAGTCATTTCAAGTACCAACCAGTGAAAACTACCAAGTGCTAGGCGGTAATGCCCACCCACTTGCTGATAACTTATTTGCTGAAACGCCTGCAAAATGGACTGGTAATGGTGCCCGTGCTGCTAAGCCTGATATAAACGACTGGTACGAAACAGTTAAAGTAAATTATGGCGTAAAACCTGACGGTAGTTATGACTTTCCAACTCTGCCCGATGAGTATGCTACTAAAGATTTACGCGCGCACTTTGAGTTTTGGCAGGATAAAGAGTTGCCAAACAGCTGGTATAAGTTTCGTGATATCGCGCTATATTGGCTCGATAAAGGCGTAGATGGCTTTCGCTATGATATGGCCGAAATGGTACCAGTAGAGTTTTGGAGCTTTCTAAACTCATCAATCAAGATGCACAACCCAGAGGCATTTTTACTAGCCGAAGTATACAATCCCGCACTATATCGCCCGTATATCCAGCAAGGAAAAATGGATTACTTGTACGATAAAGTCGGCTTTTACGACACCTTAAAAGCTGTTATGCAAGGCACGCAACCGGCAGACACTATTTTTAATGCTCAGCAAAAAGTGGCTGACATAGAGCAGCATATGCTGCACTTTTTAGAAAACCATGACGAACAACGTATCGCCAGCCCTGACTTTGCAGGTAGTAGTGAAAAGGGCAAACCCGCATTAGTAGTATCAAACCTTATTAGCCGTGCGCCAACACTATTATATTTTGCTCAAGATGTGGGTGAAGATGGCTCTGAAGATGCCGGCTTTGGCAAACCAACTCGCACCAGTATTTTTGACTACATTGGCGTGCCAGCGCATCAAGCGTGGATGAACAACGGCAAGTTTGATGGTGCTTTATTAACACCGGCACAAGGTCAATTACGTGAATATTACAAAGCCGTTATGGCGTTGAGTAAACATCCAGCAGTTGTAGCTGGTGACATGCAACCACTGATGGTTACTGGCAGCGAAAAAGTTGCTGCGTTTAGCCGCAGTATCGGTAATCAACAAATTTGGGTGGTGAGTAATTTTGCTGAGCAAGTCAGTCAGATCAGTATTGATATTCCACTTAACACACTGACGCAAAATACCAACGAAAAAATACAATTGCTTGATTTGCTAGAGGCGAATCAAAACGCCGAGCTAACTATTACAGCTGAGCAGGCACACATTAGTTTAACTTTAAATGCGCTTAGCAGTGCAGTATTAACCACTGGAGCTCATAATGAAAAATAACAAACCAGATTTAAGTTTTTGGCAAATATGGAACATGTGCTTTGGCTTTTTAGGCATTCAATTTGGCTTTGCACTGCAAAACGGTAATGTAAGCCGAATATTTCAAACCCTTGGGGCGAATGTAGACGATATTCCTATTTTGTGGGTAGCAGCACCACTCACAGGGTTAATTGTACAGCCAATTATTGGTTACTGGAGCGATAAAACCTGGGGCAAATTAGGCCGCCGTCGTCCGTTTTTTTTATACGGCGCTATTTTAACCACATTATCGTTATTTATTATGCCAAACTCACCAACACTTTGGATTGCAGCGGGCATGTTATGGATCATGGATGCATCGATTAACGTCACTATGGAACCATTTCGCGCCCTTGTAGGCGATAACCTACCAAACAAACAGCGTGCTACTGGCTATGCAATGCAAAGCTTTTTTATAGGCGTAGGCGCCGTGGTTGCTTCTGCACTGCCTTGGATGATGACGAACTGGTTTGATATTGCCAACACCGCCGCTGCAGGGCAAATTCCTGATTCAGTAAAGTACTCGTTTTACTTTGGTGCAGTTGTATTGCTGGTCGCAGTGGGCTGGACAATTATAACCACCAAAGAATATTCACCTGAAGAATTGGCCGCATTTAATCAACAAGAGCAAACTGAGGCTGAACAGGCTGTATCTGCACAAATTAACTTTAGTAAAGGCGGCAGTGTATTTACTGTTTTAGGGCTTGCCGTACTTGGTTTAGTCATGGGATTAAACCTAGAAAAAGAGCTGTACCTATTGGCAGCTGGCTTAGTGAGTTTTGGCGTAATTCAATTTATTGCAGCCGCACTACAGGCAAAAAACCACACCAGCGGTGGCTTTTACCAAGTCGTTAACGATGTATTCACCATGCCAGAGGCGATGAAACAACTTGCTTGGGTACAGTTTTTTAGCTGGTTTGCATTATTTGCCATGTGGATTTACACCACCTCAGCGGTAACCAGTTTTCATTATGGTAGCAGCGACACAAGTTCAGCGGCGTATAACAATGGTGCAGACTGGGTGGGTATATTATTTGCGGCTTACAACGGTTTTGCTGCATTGGCGGCTTTATGTATCCCGATCATCGTTAAGCGTGTTGGTTTAAAACTAGCGCATGCACTTAACCTTATTTTAGGTGCGTTAGGTTTGGCGAGCTTTATGTTTATACAAGATCCGAGCTTACTTATTTGGCCAATGATAGGTATTGGTTTTGCGTGGGCGTCTATTTTGTCTTTGCCTTACGCCATGTTAAGTACCTCAGTACCGAGTCATAAAATGGGTGTGTATATGGGAATATTTAACTTTTTTATTGTGATCCCACAATTATTAGCCGCCAGTGTACTTGGCCTGATACTTCGTCACTTTTTCCAAAATCAGCCTATTTACGCATTGATGCTAGGTGCTGTGTCTTTTGTACTTGCAGCGGTTGCCGTACTGCGAGTTAAACAGTCTTAATTTAAGGGGCTAAAATGAAAAAATATAACCTAATTACCGCGACAATATTGGCCGCAGGCCTTGTAGGTTGTGGCGTGCAAAATACGCAAACCAGTGCAGTAGCGCAAACATCAGTGAGTGCGCCAGGCGCACCAGGCGAAGCCCCATTTTGGGCATACGCAGGCAAAACTGGGATAGGCACGTCTTTTGAGCAATACCAAAATGGCCATTACAGTGACGACGCGCCAACAGCTAAAGTGTCAAAAGTATGGTTTTCGATTGCTAAAGGGATGATCACCGAAACCATGTTTGGGCTTATTCATCAAGCGCAAATTAAAGACATGCAATTTGTTGTAGTAGGAAAAGATTTTACAGTCACCGAAGCTGATGATTTAGACGTTACCATTGACTACTTATACAAAGACGATAAAGGCCGCCCGTTATCATTAGCATACAAAGTAGTAAGCAAAGACAAACAAGGTCGCTTTAGCCTAGAAAAACATATATTTACCGATCCAGACGGGCAAAGCTTATTTGTACGCAGTATTTTTAATACCCAGCTTGACGGTGTAAAAGCTTATGTAACAGTTAACCCTTATATAAACAACAACGGCTTAGATGACTTTGCAAAAACCACCGAGCAAGGGCTGGTAGCGTGGCAGGGCGATAATTACTTGTCATTGCAAGGTGCACAGCCATTTAAACAAACAAGTGTCGGTTTTACGGGCGTGAGTGATGGTTTAAGCCAGCTTAAAACAACTCAGCAGCTTACCCGCGTTTATAAAACTACCGGTGAACAATCGGGGAATGTTAGTTTATTAGCAGAGCTAGGTGAAATTGGTAAAAACAGTCAATTCGATTTAAGCCTAAGCTTTGGCAACAACCAGCAAGCAAGTTTTAAAGAAGGCCAAGCTACGCTAGCCAAAGGTTACCAAGCTGTGCTTGATAATTACAACGGTAAAGGCGAAGCCCTTGGTTGGCAAGACTACCTGCAAAGCCTTGCACCACTGACTAGCATGAGCGAGCAAACCGCTGATAACGGCAAATTACTTTATACCAGTGCTATGGTGTTAAAAGCCCAAGAAGACAAGACCCATGCAGGGGCGCTTATTGCGTCTTTATCTAACCCATGGGGCGAAACCGTATCTGCTAAAACCGGCTCTACCGGTTACAAAGCGGTATGGGTGCGCGACTTTTATCAAGTTGCCATGGCATTTATGGCACTAGGCGATACCGCAACAGCCAAAACCGCATTTGAATACCTTGAAAAAGTACAAGTAAACAGCAAAACCCAGGGCAACAACGGCGACACAGGGTGGTTTTTACAAAAAACACACGTAGATGGCGAACTTGAATGGGTAGGCGTACAGCTAGACCAAACCGCTATGCCTATTATGCTAGCGTGGAAGCTTCATCAGGCAGATGTGTTAAGTGATGCTGAGCTAACTGATTGGTATACCCGCATGTTAAAACCGGCCGCTGACTTTCTGGTAGACGGTGGGCGCGCTAAAATCCTATGGAACGACATGCAAATAACCCCACCTGCGACTCAACAAGAGCGTTGGGAAGAGCAAGCAGGGTATTCACCATCAACCACCGCCGCTGTTGTTGCTGGTTTAATTACCGCCGCTGATATTGCAAAAATGGCAGGTGATGAGGTGAATGCTAAACGCTACCTTGCAACAGCAAAAAGTTACAACGCCGATATAGAAAGCATGATGTTTACCACCGAAGGTAATTTAGAATCAAACGCATCAGACGGCGAGTATTTTATACGTATTGGCCAAGACAAAGACGCCAATTCAAATACTAAAATTAACGCTAATAATGGCCGTGACGGGTTTAACAAAAAACAAATACTTGATGGTGGATTTTTAGAGCTCGTTCGCTATGGTGTACGTGATGCGCTAGCACCGAGCATAGTAAAAACACTCCCAGAATATGATGACGAAACCCTAACAGATAATCTACAAGTTAAATACAGCTTTGAGTTTACTGATGGCAGCGGCACATTTGCAGGCTACCGCCGTTATGGTAACGACGGATACGGTGAAGATGAAGTAACGGGCGCTAATTATGCGCAAGGCGGAAAAAATAGCCCAGGGCAACGTGGGCGAGTTTGGCCATTTTTTACCGGTGAACGGGGCCATTATGAAATTGCCGCCGCAAATGCTAATAATACCTTAGATGCAACAAAACAGCAGGCTATTAAAAATAGCTATGTAAAAGGGCTAGAGCAATTTGCTAACGAAGGCATGATGCTACCAGAACAAGTATGGGATGGCGTAGGCGTAAATAAAGCAGGATACACGTTAGGCGAGGGTACAAACTCGGCCACACCACTGGCGTGGACGCATGCTGAATACGTGAAGCTAGTGCGCTCATTAAGTGACAAGCAACTATGGGATCATTACCCAGTGGTAACTAAAGCACTAAAATAACCGCAAACTATCCGCAGTTCAGGTTAATTAACATAGCCGTAGTAAAATACGGCTATGTTATTTATTACAATAATAACGGGGCTGAAATGAAAACATTTACCTTGAGCGCATTAGCATTAGCAATCATGCTAACAGGCTGCCAAAGCGCACCATCATTAAATACCAACACTAACAATATCGCCAGATCGCAATTAAATACTAAACAACACGCAACGCCTTGGTGGCAAAATGCGGTATTTTACCAAATTTGGCCCCGCAGTTTTTACGACAGCGATGCTGATGGCCATGGTGATTTTAATGGTATGACCCAAAAGCTCCCGTATCTACAAGAGCTCGGCGTTAACGCATTGTGGTTAACCCCGATGTTTGAAGCGCCGTCGTATCATGGCTATGATTTTACTGAATTTTACCAAGTAGAAAACGACTACGGCAGCATGGCCGAGTTTGAAGCCTTTATAAAAGCCGCTGATGATAAAGGCATGAAAGTGATACTTGATTTAGTTATAAATCATATATCAAGTAACCATGAATGGTTTCAGCGTTCAGCAAAACAACAAGCCCCTTTTGCAGATTACTTTATTTGGCGCGGCGATATGCCCAAGGCCGGTAGCGGTTGGGGCCACGCATGGAGTAATAACGACCAACCCGATGTCGTATGGCATTGGAATGAAACACGCCAGCAGTATTACTATGGTGCGTTTGGAGCAAGCCAACCTGATTTAAATTTACGCCACCCTGATGTTATTGCCGAAATGGAAAAAATGGCCAAGTTTTGGCTCGATAAAGGCGTAGCAGGCTTTAGATTAGACGCAGTACGCTTTGCCATGGAAAGCGGCGGCAATGCGCAAGCCGACACCGATGAAACCATTGCCTACTGGCAGCACTTTAATCAGTATGTAAAAAGTGTTGATCCAGACGCGTACTTAGTCGGTGAAGCGTGGGCTGACATTCCTGTTGCAGCAAAATATTACGGCGACGGCAAAGGACTCGATCAAGGTTTTGATTTTGAAGTGGGCTATAAAATCCTTGGCTTATTAAAGCCAGACGCCAGTGGCGAAGCGCAATTTGGCACTATGCAATCTAATCAACAAGTGAATACAGTTGATGCTAATGTGCTCAAACAAAATTTACAACAGCGTATTGATTCAAATGCACCGCTTGATTTTTTTGCACCGTTTTTAACTAATCACGACCAAGAACGTATCGCTTATCAACTTGCAGAGCTCGACGATAAAGCAAAACTTGCCGCCGCCATGTTATTTAGCTCTCCTGGCACGCCGTATATTTATTACGGTGAAGAGATAGGCCTAACACAAGGTGGCACAGGTCACGATGTGTATAAACGTGCGCCTATGCAATGGGACAACAGCAATCAAGCCGGTTTTACCAAAGCTAAAACGAGCTGGGTTGAACAAAGTGAATTATTTGGTAAAGACTTTACTAGCTGGTGGCCTGAATTTTTAGCCGAGCAGCTTAGCGCAGGTGATCGCAATGTTAAAGTACAGCAAATGCAGCCAAACTCATTATGGCGCTTGTACCAGCACTTAATTTCGCAGAAAAAACAGCGCCCAGAGCTGGGTATTAAAGGCAGTTATGAATTAACACAGCACAACAATGGCCTTGTCGAAATAACCCGCGAGTTAAACGGCAGTAAAAGTATGTTTATACTTAATTTAACCGCTAACCCGCAAAGCATCAGCGGTATAAAACGTCAGGGGTTAACGCCTAGCTGGCAACACGACCTCAATGACGAGCAACTCGCAGCTTATGGTTTGTTGTTACTGAATAACACACTGTAAATAAAATTCATCCGTTGGGGCTAACATATGTTAGCCCCAATTCGTGAAAATGGGCTAATTACGCCATTGGCGCCTTGCTGCAAAACATGCGTGTAAATTTGGGTTGTTCTCACATCAGTGTGACCTAATTGTACCTGAACCGTTCGAATATCAGCGCCACTTTGGAGTAAGTGCGTAGCGAAAGAATGGCGTAAAGTATGTGGGGTAACGTGTTTATTAATGTTGGCATCCTTAGCTGCTTTTTTAACCGCGCGCTGTACTTGCTTTTCATCTATATGATGCCTTCTCAACTGTTTACTTTCAGGATCAACACTGAGCTTATAAGATGGAAATAAATATTGCCATCCCAGCTGCTTGTTATGATTGGGGTATTTTTTACGTAATAAGTGGGGCATGTAAACGCCACTGTATAGAGGATTTTTAAGATCAAGCTGTAAATAACTATTTACTAATTGTACTTGTGCGCGCAATTGAGGAATTAGCTCTATCGCGAGTGTTACAATACGGTTTTTGCCTCCTTTTCCATCCCAAATTCGAACACAGCTATAATCAAAGTCAATATCTTGTACCCGTAAACGTAGTGCTTCCATTAGCCGCATACCGCTGCCATAAAGTAGCGCACAAGCTAAATAGTGCTTTGTAATACAGTGTTTAAATAGTGCGGTTACTTCAGTTTGCGTAAGCACAACGGGTAATTTTCTCGGACGCTCACTTTTTACAAAATTTAATGATAACGACAGAGGGTCCTTAATTATTTCTTTATATAGAAAGCTAAGCGCATTCAACGCCTGAGCTTGTGTGCCTTGAGCAACATTTTGGGTGTTTACTAAATGGTTTAAATATAATTCGACTTCCGTATCCCCCATACAACTTGGATGTTGCATATTATTAAAGCGAATATAGGCAGCTATCCAAAAAAGATAAGCCTCAATGGTGCTCTTAGCATAACGCTTGCTATACATATGCTCTTGAATCATGTTTAGAAAAAGAGATTTCATAAATAATATTCAATTTCCAATAAAAAGGGTACTGTATATATAGACAGTTACTGGTGTTTTGTCCAATAACATTATTAAAAGTCGTTTTGGTGTAATTACACAAGAGTTATTTTATATAGCACGTAATTACATGTTTACAATTGAGTTATTTAGTGGAATTATTGAGCTATGTAATATACGCCGTTTTGGGGTGTTATAATCCCCCAAAGTGGTGTTCAATAAGCTGTTAGCTAGCAAATGAGACCAATATACAAATTCTTGATCATTGTTGAAGCCATAATTGGGTTTGGTCCTTTAGTCATACTGCTAGGGCTAGGCTTAATCACTATACCCATCTCAATTATGGGTATATTAGACGGTTATTATGGTGCACTGGTTATGCTACTTATTGAGGTTGGAGGCTTTCTAGGTATGTTCGCGTTTATCTCCGTTTTAATGCATATTCTAGAGCCAAACAGATATTTTTTGTCGTTTACTAAATTACGTTTATTTATAATCTGCGGCTTTTGCTCAATCCTTGGGTTTGCATTTATGTTAGGTATAAATGTCGAATTAATTTGGCTTCTTATACCAATAGCTGTTGCAGTACACTTCATTTATTTAGGCCGCAAATATGTGTTTGCTGCTAGCTAATCGGGTAGCCGGAGGTCTCTAACCTCCAGCCCCCACACCACCCATCATGCGGGTCCGCAATGGGCGGTTCATCTCCCGTAATGAATATTGATCCAAATACCTCTCAGTGACACTAAACCTTT
>NZ_JACJEW010000070.1:0-20181 GCF_014164315.1 Pseudoalteromonas sp. SG44-1 | reverse complement strand
GCCTGAGCTTTTAGATGAACTTGGATCAGAGCTTGAAGGTTTAGATGATGATTTATTTGCACAAACGAGTGAAGAATCAAGCGACGATTTACTTGATGAAGATGATTTACTTGAAGAATATAATGATCCTTCACTAAAAAGTGTTGATGATTTACTCAATGAACTGCAGCAAGAAGACGATTACGTAGAGCCTCCACAATGGTCTGATGTTGATGAACTCAACGATGATATCGAAGAGGTTGAAATAGATCTGGGAGATGATCCGCTTGCAGATGAAGAGCTCGGTGATGAATTTGATTTAGCACTGGAAGACGAACCTCTTAGCAATGATACAGTAACACCAAGTTTAGAGCTTGATGATTATCCAGACCTTGAACTCGATGATGAAGAGATTGATAGTGACGCAGAATTAGCCGATGAGACTGAGCTGGAAACGTCGGGAGCAGATACTCCAGAGCTGAAGCTTAGTCAAGCTGAGCAAGATCTTGCTAATGCAATGGCGGGAGGTCACGATTTAGATAGTTTAGAGCAAGATTTTGATGATGAATTATTAATCGAAGATGAGCTGATTACTGAAGACGAGCCGGTTGCTGAAGACGAACCAGTTGTTGAAGACGGGCTCGTTGCTGAAGATGAACTTACAGATGCGTTAGAAGATGAATATCGTGGTGATTTCGCGACTGAACTTGAAGAACCACTGGAACAATCGTTGTCAGATGATCAGCTTGATGATGATTTTATGGCTGATCTCACCCAAACAGATTTTGATGCATTGCTTAGTGAGTTGGCTGAACCTGAGTCTTTAGAAATAGATGATAGCAGCGAGTTTGAAGTTGATTTCAATGCGTTACTTAGTGAAGATCTTGCTACACTTGAAGAGCTTTCAGTACCTGATGATATGCCGTCGGCTGAGCAATTAAGTGAAGACGTGAATGCATCAACAAATGAGGACATCGTTGCGGATGAATTCGTCGATATTGATGCTTTGATTGAACAAAGTGATGATACAAGCTTAGATTATGAACCTTATGATGATGTAAATATGGATGTCGGATTAAGTGAGTTTGATGCCTTACTTGCTGGAGATAACCCAACTGATGTTGATGCTGAAAGTGGCGGTTATTCTGCAAAACTTGATTTAGCACGTGCTTATATTGAAATAGGGGATATGGATGCAGCCCTTGACGCTATTGACGAAGTGATAGCAAATGGTCCCGAAGAAGTACAAGAAGAAGCACAAAGCTTAAAAGCAAAATTACTGTAAGTTGTTTCTGCATTTATAGTTAAAACGGGGAGTAAATTTAGTTTACTCGCCGTTTTTTTAGCAATAGAAAAAAGCTCGCTTGGCTACTGTGCGCTTAATTTGTATAGAGTCACTTTTATTGCAGCGTCAGATAGCATAAAATGCCCCGTTCATTAGCACAGTAGGTAAAGCAGTAATTATGCGAGTAGCACTTGGAGTTGAGTACAACGGCGCCCGTTATAGTGGTTGGCAACGTCAATCGCATGTAAATAGCGTACAACAAGAAGTAGAAACCGCGCTTTCGCGTATTTGTAATCATCCAGTTGAAATAGTCTGTGCTGGGCGCACTGATGCCGGCGTGCATGGCACTGGGCAAGTGGTGCATTTTGATACCGATGCTGAACGCGATATGGTTGCATTTACTATGGGTATGAATACCTTGCTACCGAAAGATATTGCTATTCGCTATGCAAAACCGGTGAGTGATGATTTTCATGCACGTTTTAGTGCTACAGCTCGTCGTTATCGTTATGTTATTTACAATAACGCCTTTCGAGGAGCAATATTAAATGAAGGCGTTACGCATTTTCATCACCCACTTGATGAAACTAAAATGCAAGAAGCATGTCAATATCTATTAGGCGAGCATGATTTTACGTCATTCAGAGCTTTGCATTGTCAAGCGAATACTGCTACACGTACTATTCATCACTTGTCAGTTGAGCGTCAAGGCAGTTATGTGATTATTGATATTAAGGCTAATGCATTTTTACACCACATGGTGCGTAACATTACCGGTTGCTTAACCGATATTGGTATTCATAAGCAGCAACCTGTGTGGCTAAAAGAGTTACTTGATTTAAAAGAGCGAGCCAAAGCCAGTGCGACGGCAAAGGCGGCAGGTTTATACTTAGTTGATGTTGACTATCCGGCGCGGTTTGAAATTCCGTCGACACCACTTGGCCCTTTATTCTTAACGGATGTGAAGGGTTAATTGGTGATAAATTAAACATAACCTTGCAGGCATTTCACTACTAAGACCAGTTTTTTATACCGCCTGTGTGGAATTCATGTTTTAATTGAAAAAATTTGTCTGTCAATAATGATTTGGCAGGAACGCAGCAAAGCACAGAATAGTATTAAGAGAGTTGCAAATGAGTTGGTTAGAAAAAATCCTACCTAAAACAACAAAGTCTTCGGCTCGTAAAGAGATCCCTGAAGGTGTTTGGGCAAAGTGTACAGATTGTGATTCGATTTTATATAAAGCTGAATTAGAAAAATCACTCAATGTATGTCCTAAATGCAATCACCACATGCGTGTGAGTGGCCGTAAACGCCTTGAGCACTTTTTGGATGATGGCGACCGCCAAGAACTTGGCACACAGCACGAACCAAAAGATATTTTAAAGTTTAAAGACTCGAAAAAATATTCAGATCGTATCGCCGCCGCACAAAAATCAAGTGGCGAAAAAGACGCATTAGTCGCGATGAAGGGACGCTTAAAAGGCATTCCAGTGGCCGCCGTCGCATTTGAATTCTCATTTATGGGTGGGTCAATGGCATCGGTTGTTGGCGCACGTTTTGTGGATGCTGTTGATCAGTGTTTAGAGCATAACATGCCGCTAATTTGCTTCTCAGCTTCAGGTGGCGCACGTATGCAAGAGGCACTAATGTCGCTTATGCAAATGGCTAAAACCAGTGCTGCACTTGCTAAGATGAGCGAACAAGGCTTACCGTTTATCTCAGTAATGACTGACCCAACTATGGGCGGTGTATCAGCATCATTAGCTATGCTAGGTGATATCAACGTGGCGGAGCCAAAAGCATTAATCGGCTTTGCGGGTCCTCGTGTAATTGAACAAACTGTGCGCGAAACCTTACCTGAAGGCTTCCAACGAAGTGAATTTCTACTCGAGCATGGTGCCATCGATATGATTATTGATCGCCGTGAAATGCGTGACACACTTGCCCGCATACTAGCTAAATTTATGAACTTGCCTTCTACGGAACAAGAGCATAGAGTAGCGTAAATTTCAGCTTTACTGATTACACGCTATGACAAAAAATCTTCCTAGCCAATCATCAAGCCTTGATGATTGGCTTTGTTATTTAGAAAGTGTTCACCCAGCAAATATTGCCATGGGTTTAGAACGCGTTGCCAAAGTTGCCAATACCATTGGTTTACTAGATAGCCCAAGTAAAATTATTCTAATAGCCGGCACCAATGGCAAAGGCACCACTGCCCGATGTTTAGAATCACTGCTGCTTGCCCAAGGTTATTCGGTTGGTACCTATGCCTCTCCTCATTTAATTCATTATAACGAGCGAGTGCGCATTAATGGCGCTGAGCTTGATGATCAATTTCATGTTGATGCGTTTGACTTGCTCGAGCAAGGCCGCGGTGACACGCCACTGACTTATTTTGAGTATGGCACCTTAGGCGCACTGGCTATTTTTAAACGCCATAGCGTTGATTATGTGCTGTTAGAAGTGGGTTTAGGTGGGCGTTTCGATGCTACCAATATTGTTACTCCATTTGCCAGTGTGATCACCACCATAGATCTAGATCATAAAGAGTACCTTGGTGATACGCGAGAGCTTGTGGGTTATGATAAAGCAGGGATCTTCCGTACTGGCACACCTGCCATTGTCGGCGATTTAAATATACCGCACACAGTCACCGACTACGGTCATGAAATTAACGCGGTGATGCATTTATCAGGGCGAGACTTTATATTTAAAGAGCATGCGCAAAGTTTTAGTTGGCAATATCAAGCCCATCACTTTGAGTTTGCTAAACCATCAATCCCATGCCAAAACGCGGCAACGGCACTAACCACATTAGCTGTGTTAGATTTATTACCTAGTGAGGCAGTGATCCGTGATTGTTTAGCTAATTTAGTTGTTGAAGGGCGTTTTCAGCAACTAAGCAGCAAACCTATGGTCTATACTGATGTGGCACATAATGCTGAATCTGCACGCTATTTAGCTAAAAAGTTAGCTAACCTGCAAGATCAAGGCTTTAAAGTTCATGCGTTAGTCGCTATGCTGGCTGATAAAGACAAAGTCGCTGTATTAAATGAAGTTAGCTCGGTAGTTGATGCGTGGTGTTTAGCCGGACTTAATTGCTTTCGTGGCGATAAAGTAGAGAATTTAGCTAAATCCATGGATAATGTGCATACAAGCGCGCCAATTGAAAAATATCAAACAGTTGCAGACGCACTGGATGGTGTGTTGCCACAGCTTGATGAGAAGACGGTGTTAATCATATTTGGCTCCTTCTTAACTGTTGCAGCTGCTATCAATTATTGGAAAAAATAGAGAGGAATCAGGTGAACTCAGGCTTTATAAATCGTTTAGTCGGCACAACTATTGTGGTGATTGCAGCTATCGTGTTTATTCCTAATATTCTTGATGGCGAAAAAGTACATTACAAAGAAGGCTTTAAAGCCATTCCGGAACGTCCTGAGTTCACAACTATTGACTTGCAAGATTCAATAGATGATCAAGTGGCTAACGCACAACAGCCAAACGAAGAGCCTGAGGAAGATATATTGCCAGATGATGACCTAATCTCAAGTTCCTCTGATGCGGTTGAAGAGACGACGCTAGTAGCGAAAAAAATGGTTGAAGCATCGACTGAGCAAACTACTGTAGCAACGACTACAGCACAACCTGTTGAAAAAAAGTCTGAGCCATCACGTAAGCCTGAAGAAAATTTATCGAAAATGGCATATGTAATTCAGTTGGGGAGCTTTTCGCATAGTGCGAATGTAAAATCGCTACAAGCTAAACTAAGTGACAAAGGGTTTAAAACCTTTACCCGTCCAGTTAAAACACCAAATGGTACTTTAACCAAAGTTTTTGTGGGTCCGTCGCTTGATAAAGCCCAGCTTGAGAGCAAACTCCCTGAATTAAAAGCACTTACTAAACTTAACGGAAAAGTTACCCAATTTGAAGTAGCAAAATGATCTGGCATTTAGTGCTGACCTCTTATAGAATGCGCCCCAAATTAACGACTAGTTGGTTCATATGATCTGGGTTGATTACGCCATCTTTGGCATTATTGCACTGTCTACTATTATCGGTTTAATTCGTGGCTTTATAAAAGAAGCAATGTCTTTGGCTGTGTGGGCTGGCGCATTTATCATATCTAGCTTGTTTTACCAATATTTAGCATCATTCCTAACAAGTATTTCTGAACCCCTTTTAAGAAATGCAGCGGCCATTGCCATATTATTCTTTGCGACGCTATTGTTAGGCGGATTGTTAAACTACCTTCTAGGTGAACTTGTACAACGTACTGGTTTGTCTGGCACAGACCGTGTCTTCGGCATTGTCTTTGGTGCACTTCGTGGCGTGTTGGTCGTGAGCGCGTTACTCTTCTTTCTTGATGCTTTTACTGGTGCACCCAATACGCACTGGTGGGGTAACTCTATTTTGATCCCAGAATTTGGCTTTGTTGTTGAGTGGTTTTTTTCATACCTCGAAAATAACTCTAGCTTTTTAAATTCGGTCAACCGTTAATCGGCGAGGAAAAATTTCATGTGTGGTATCGTTGGAATAGTCGGAACATCTCCTGTAAATCAGGCGATTTATGATGGCTTAACTGTTTTGCAACACCGTGGTCAAGATGCCGCGGGCATCATTACCATTGAAAACAACACCTTTAGTTTACGCAAAGCAAATGGCTTAGTGAAAGATGTATTTCACACCCGTCATATGAAGCGTTTACAAGGCACTATTGGTATCGGCCATGTACGCTATCCGACAGCAGGTTCTTCTAGCTCGTCTGAAGCGCAGCCGTTCTATGTTAACTCACCGTTCGGTATTGCTTTAGCACACAACGGTAACTTAACCAATGCAGAGCAGCTTAAAGAGCAATTGTTCTGTGAAGCACGTCGCCACGTTAACACAACCTCAGATTCTGAAATTTTACTTAACATCATGGCTCATGAATTAAGTAAACCAAATAAACTACATCTTGACCCTGAAGATATTTTTAACGGTATCACCGAAGTTATAAATAAAGTTCAAGGCGGTTATGCCACCATCGCTATGGTAATTGGCCATGGTATTATCGCGTTTCGTGACCCAAATGGTATTCGTCCATTAGTGTTTGGTAAACGTGAAACTGCAAATGGCACCGAGTATATGTTTGCCTCTGAAAGCGTTGCGTTAAAAACCGATGGTTTTGAATTTGTGCGTGATGTCGCTCCTGGTGAAGCGATATATGTTACTGAAGGCGGTGAGTTTTACTCTCAAACATGCGCAGATAAAGTATCTTACTCGCCATGTATCTTTGAATTTGTTTACTTTGCACGTCCAGACTCAAATATCGATCGCATGTCTGTTTACGCTACACGTGTAAATATGGGCACTAAGCTTGGCGAAAAAATTGCTCGCGAATGGGCTGATAAAGATATTGATGTTGTTATTCCAATCCCAGAAACATCATGTGATGTGGCATTGGAAATCGCCCGCGTACTTAATCTGCCATATCGCCAAGGGTTTGTTAAAAACCGTTACATTGGCCGTACGTTTATCATGCCTGGTCAGGAAATGCGTAAAAAGTCAGTACGTCAAAAGCTCAATGCAATTGACCGTGAGTTTAAAGGTAAAAACGTATTACTAGTTGATGACTCGATTGTACGTGGCACTACTTCAGCACAAATTGTTGAAATGGCGCGTGAGTCTGGTGCTAAAAACGTTTACTTTGCTTCTGCTGCACCTGAAATTCGCTTTCCGAACGTGTATGGTATTGATATGCCATCTGCGGCTGAGTTGATTGCCCATGGACGTGAAGTTGAAGATATCAATGCAAGCATTGGCTCTGATGGTTTGATTTTCCAATCGTTACCTGATTTGATTGCTGCCGTAGCGCAGGAAAACCCAGAAATTACACGATTTGAAACATCAGTATTTGATGGCCAATATATTACCGGTGGTATCGATCAGAATTATTTGAATCGTATTGAACAGCTGCGTAATGATTCGGCAAAAAGTAGTCGTGAAAGTGCCATGTCTTCTGGTTTAGAGTTACATAATCAAGAAGAAAACGGCTCAGATTAATCTCTGCCTAGCGAAATAAAAAAGGAGCTAAATTTAGCTCCTTTTTTGCGAAGGAAAGAAAATAATAACACTACTATATACTACATTTTACAGCTTCTAACGTTGAACTAGGTATCATGTAAAGGTTGGACTTACGATACCGTTGGTCCACAATATGGCGGTGACAGCTAAAATAATCACCAGTAAAATTAGTCCGCAAGTTACCACAGAGCTTGCGTAAATAAAGCCACGCTCTTGCGGTATATGCATCAAAATGGGCACACCGGTATACAGCAAGTAGACCGAATAGCCTAAAGCGACCAAACCCACACATACAACAAACCATAGTTCTGGCCAAAATGCCGCTAGTGCAGACATAAATACTGGTGTTGAAGTATACGCTGCAAGTTCTAAGGTTTGGGTAAAGGTTGGTTCTGCACCAAAAGTAACAGCCATCCAATGTGCTAAATAAGCCAGCGCAAACACACCTACAATTAAAGCGCCATACATAGCTGCAGCAATCAGTATTGCACTATCGTGGGTTAAAAATACCGGATTACCAGCCCCGATACTCCAGCCCAAATAAACTGATGAGTAATAACCCATTGCAGATGGAAACAACGCTATCAGTAATATATGTGATAGGCTATATGTTAAGCTCTCGTGGCGGTTATCTATTGTTTGCCACTCTTCGAGTGGATGGGCATATATGCCCCAAAGATGGTTTAGTATCATAATTGTGTGCCCCATAAAAAGGAATTAGTTCGCTGTTTTATTTTTATACAGCTTGTATTAAGTTATGGTTCAGTAATGGGGTCTTGTCAAGAAACACCAATGAGAGACGAAAGCAAAAAAATCAGCGGGGATATATTTAACTAGAGTTCGGGTTATTTAATTAATCAAACCCCCAGCTTTGTTTTATTATCAGTCATTTTTCATGATAAAATCATTTTCTTAATGACAGATACTAATGAGCAACTCTCTTCGTGCCACATAGCAAACTTTTAGAACCGATTAAGCAATTTTTACGTTGTGAAACCCCTTTAGGGTGGATTGATGAAGCCACTAAAAAAGAAAACCTAGCGGTTATTTTAATTGATCATCTCATCTGTGAGCTTAAAGCCGCGCAATCTGCGATGTTTTTAATTCGTAAATACGCCGTGGATAAACAAAGCAGCGATGCCTTGCTTGAGTGGCTGAAGCCGTTTGAAACGCTGATATACAAACGTGAAGGGAATTGGCGCGATCTTGCGGCTAAAAACAAACTGACTAAAGCAGTGATCCCAAAATCTGATTCAGCTTATGGGCAAGATTTGGTTGATAAAATGGTGATGTTGATCAAAGAAGAGCTGCACCACTTTTATCAAGTATTAGAGATCATGGATGAGTACGGTATTGAGTATCAAAGTATTACGCCGTGTCGTTATGCTAAGGGTATGCTAAGACATGTAAAAACCTTTGAGCCAGATGCACTGGTCGATAAGCTCATAGTCGGTGCTTACATCGAAGCTCGTTCGTGCGAGCGTTTTGCCGCGCTTGCACCCCATGTAGATAAGCGTTTAGGTGATTTTTATATTTCGTTATTGCGCTCTGAGGCACGCCATTACCAAGACTATTTAACTCTTGCCCAAGAAATTGCTGGTTTTGATATTACCGAGCGGGTTAAAGAGTTTGGTGAAATTGAAGCGCAGTTAATTACATCTTGTGATGACGATTTTAAGTTTCACAGTGGTACGCCGGTAAATAAAAGCGCTTAACCAACACCAACATGTGCTGCAGCTTTTCAAATCATGCTGTAGCACATACTTTATTATCAAAAGTTTTTTTAAATTAGACACATCAAAAACTCTCACCTAATATTTAAAGCAAGTTAAATTTTTATTTATCAGTTATTTTATTGCTTTGCAATGCATTGTAAATGAAAGGCCATTGCTATTATTATTTTGGTGGGTATATATGGATGAGAATGAGGGATTATTTGTATTTTCTGCTGAGGAAGAGTTAGTAAATACCGACCTTAAAGTATGGAAAATTTTAACTGTTGAGGATGATCTCGATTATCAACACGCATTAATTAATAGCTTAAAAGAATTAAAGGCCAAAGAAGGCTACAAATATGAGTTATTAGCGGCCAACTCAGTACCAGAAGCTGCGCTTGCTTTAAGTATGCACCCAGATATAGCACTTGTTTTTATCGATGTGGTTATGGAAGAAGATGACTCCGGACTGCGTTTGGTAAATACCATCAGAGAAGTGATTGGCAACGCTGAAATGCGTATCGTGTTACTAACAGGGCAGCCCGGTTTAGCCCCTGAAACCGATGTGATGAAAATGCTCGATATTGATGAGTACTGGAATAAGTCTGACATTTCTGCGCAAAAGCTTGAATCAATCGTTAATAGTAATATGCGAACTTGGCAATATATTTCGCAAATAACAGCCGCTAAACAAGGTTTGCAACTTGTGCTTGATGCATCAAGGAGCATTAATAGCAAACATGATATGGGCTCATACTCAGCTGCCGTGCTGCAAGAACTAAGCAATATTTTAAAAATATCCGAGGGAGGCGGGATCCTTTGTTCAAGCAACCTTGATAAAGGCGACAATGCAATGATCCTCACTACCAACGGCTGCTTTAATGGTATGAAAGGACAAAAAGTAGATAGCAATTTACTGGCCGATATGTACGATGACTTCCAGCTAGCGATTCAAGAGAAACGTCATGTGTTTTCAAATCAGCATAGTATCTTCTTCTTCCCAGCAACCATTGCTGAAGGCACGCACTATATTACCTTGGTAAAATCAGATAATCCCATTAGTGAAGAAAACGAATATTTATTGAAAGTATTTAGTGAAAACGTCAGTAGCGGATTTGCTAATATTTCATTATTAAATAGATTAACCGAGCTTGCCTATACCGATGTTTCATTAAACTTACAGAATAGAAACTGGTTAACTCGCGAAATTAAAAATATGAACGTATATGAAAAATCCAAAATGCGTTTGATTATTTTTGATATTTACCAGTTTGATGAAAAAGCTTTTACCTTTGGTTACGATTTTTGTAAAAAAATCATAAAACTCGTTCATAAAAGTATTGTAGATGTTTTTTCAATGTATGACCCCAGAATTGCGATTATTAGTAATCGTAGTTTTGGCATGCTCATCAATGTTGATTTTGATATTGCCGATGATATTACGCATTTTCATAATAAACAAAAGTACGAAATTGAAAATGTTAAGCAATTTATTGACGTAAGAGTATTGGAGTTAAAGTTAAGTTGCGCATCAAATATTACTCCCGAAAAAGTAATTAGCCTAGCAGAGTCGAGTTTAAATTACTTGCAAGTAACTCAAACGAAGTTTATTTTGCATACTGATGAAAAGACAGTCGCAATAACAAGGCGTTATGAGTTGATGGCGCGCCTTAGGACGGCTATTAGTACCAAAGAATTGCGTATCGCTTTACAGCCAAAAATGTGCTTGAAAACATTAAAACCAATTGGTTTTGAAGCGCTAGCTAGATGGCAGTTGGCTGATGGCAGCTTTGTAAATCCTGAAGAGTTTATAGAGCTTGCTGAAACCGCTGGTTTAATTAATGAGCTTGATAATGTTATTTTTGAAAAAATACTACAAACTATTAATCAACTAAAAAGCTGTGGCATAAACTTACCCATTGCATTTAACGCATCATCTTATGACTTGATCGAGCCTTCTTACTTTGAGTCTATCAAGAGTCGGATTGAAGAATATAAAGTATCCCCCTCGATGCTGGAACTTGAAGTGACAGAAACCCAAGCGATCAGTAATTACAACTTTATTAAAGAGGCTTTATCACGATTTATGGCATTGGGTATTAAAGTGAGTATTGATGACTTTGGTACGGGTTATTCATCATTAGCACACATTAATGAAATACCGTCAAATGCGATAAAAATTGATCGCTACTTTGTCAGCAACCTTGAGCATAATATAAATAATCAATACATGATAAAAATGATCATCAGTCTCGCAAAGCAATTTGATTTTAAAGTTATTGCTGAGGGTGTTGAAAACGAATTTGAGGTGCAATGGTTAAAACAAGCAGGTTGTGAAATGGCCCAAGGTTACTTTTTTTCAAAACCGCTATTTTATGATGATTTACTGATCTGGTTAGCACAGTTTGATAATGTAAATGACTAAAAAAAGTAACTCATTTTATAGCGACAAAAAAGGCGTACTCATAAAGTCGCTGTTTATTTTATTTGTTGCGATATTAATTGGCTGGCTGGTATACGAGCAAGTTTATCAGTCAAAAGTAACCATAATAAAAGAGCGCCAAGATGAAAAACTAGTGCTTGTGAGTACTGATTTATCTAAAGAGCTAAGCAGTATTAAAAAACTCACTCAGCTGTTAGCAAATGGCCAAGTATTAAAAAGTAATACAGGTTTAAATACATTGAGCGCTCAACAAAGCGACAAGCTCATAAATGATTATTTTTTAAATTTTGCTTCTGTATCAACCAATATCTCACAAATACGTTGGCTTGAACGCAGTGGTAAAGAACGTTATAGAATTAATTTCAGCAATAAAAAAAGCGAAATTGTTGAGGTATCACAATTACAAAATAAGCAAAATCGTTATTACTTTAAAGAAGGGATGTTAGTTGCACCACCGAATACATTTATTTCAGAAATTGATTTAAATATTGAGCGTGGAAAAGTTGTTGTCCCGCATGAGCCAACAATTAGGGTGACTTACAGAACGCAAGGTGGTGATTATTTAATAGATGGCTTGTTAGTAGTGAATTTTAATCTGGATTATTTATTTAGTAATATTCGACAATATGATGAAAAAAACACCCAAGTAAATATTCTAAATCATGATGGTTATTGGTTGTATAATAAGGATCCCGCATTACAGTTTGGGTTTATGTATAATCAAGTTAATAACTCGCTAGCAAATAACTCTCCAGCGCTTTGGCAACACATCATTGAACATGACGTACAAAGCACCTCACGTATTTTTCATGACAGTTTATATACTTTCAGGCGATTCTCTATTGTTTCACTACGTGAATCAACACAAAGAACCGCAGATTCAGATAAAGAGATTATTATACTTATCGGTAGCCCTAAAGAGCTGCTGTATAATGCAAAAATGACTGCTTTTCAATATGCTGCTCTGTGTAGTGTTGTTTTATGTATTTGCGGTTTTGGTTTTAGTTACCGTGAATATTTATTCCAACAGCAACTAATTACTTTATCTTATAAACTACAGCGTGAAAAAGTAGAGTTAGATAGCGTCAACAAACAGCTCGATTTAACTATAAGGCAGCAGCAGCAATTACAAACAAGCTTACTCGAAGCTCGAAAACTATCGTCTTTAGGGTTGTTGGTGGCGGGGGTTGCTCATGAGATGAATACACCCATTGGCGGTGCTATTATCTCAGTATCTAACGCGAATGTGGTTATTAATAAGTTGAGTGACGCGATAAAAACCGGATTAACTAAATCGCAATTAGATAAAAGCACACAGAGCATTGAGGAAAATTTAGGGTTAGCTAAAATTAATTTAAATAAGGCAGCGGTATTAGTTAAAAGTTTTAAAAAAATGGCGATAGACCGTCATAATGATGATGTCATCACATGTAATATAAGAAAAATAACTGAAGATTTACTGATCTCCCTTAATTCAAGATTAAAAAACTCAAACGTAAAAGTGAAAACCTTAGTTGATACTGACCAAGATATAAAAAGCCGACCAGGAATTATTTCCCAAGTGCTAGAAAACCTGATAATGAACGCACTAACCCACGGGTTTGCCAAAAATCAAGTCGGTGAAATTGAGATAAAAATAGCACAAGCTGCTAGTCAATCCATTAAATTAACCATTTCAGATAGCGGTGTTGGGATTAAAGCAGAGTCTCAACAGTACATCTTTGAGCCTTTTTACACCTCAGCTCGTGGTATTGGCAATACTGGGCTTGGCTTATATATGGTGCACCAATGGGTTACACACATTTTGCAGGGGGAAATTAAATTACAGTCCAATCCACACTCTACAGAGCGCTTTAAAACTGAGTTTACTATTACTATACCCAAACTATCTTAAGATGCAGAATTCGTTGCTTGGAGTGATAGTCATATAAGCATTTGTGTTTTAACGTTTTAAAAATTGTAGGTATTGCTCAGTCTTAGCTTCTGAAAAGCCATGGCGTAGGAGAACTTGTGCGGCCTCACCATTATTTACAATGGTGTTGAAACCGTTTTCTAATTGTATTAATTGTTGCTTACTTTGCACAGCAGATTTGGAAAAAATAATATATAGGTAGTGGGACGCTAAATGAGGAGGGATATATACGATTGACTGTCCTGTTTGTAATTGTGGATGATTGTTTAACCAGTACTCACCGACTTCTTTGGTACCAGCTACTAAATCAACGCGGCCAAGCTGTAACACGCGTAAGCTGCTGATCAAGTCATTAGTCGCTGTAATGGCTAAATTATGTTCACTACTAAAACCCTCGCTAACTATATAATTACTACCTTTACTTATGCTGTATGGCTGTAATGACGTTAAACTGCCATCGTAATTTATTTTGCTACTTTTTCGTTTAAATAATCCAGTAAATGACTTTGCTAATGGTCGTGAATAGTGGAATGTTTTTTCTCGCTCGGCGCTATAATAAGCCCCTAAAAGAGCTGTTCGCTTATTTTTTTCAAGTAATCTTAGTGCACGAGCCCAAGTTGTAAACTCAATGCTAGCTTCAATATCTTGGCTTGCTAATGCAGTAATAATAATATCAGCTAACCAACCTTGTTGCGGCAGTTGCTCTGAAAAATACGGGGGAAAAGGCTCGGTAACAAAAAGCCATTTATCTTGGCTGTATGTATGGCCTGCGTAAAATAAACAAATAAGTATGAAAAATAATTTAAGCATTACGACCAGTACTAAAAACGATCAATATAGTAAGCGTAGACAATATTTTATATTTGTGCGAATGGTTCACTTACTAGTTCTTGTGTCTGTGCGGTAACAACTAAATAAGAGCCTTGAGTATACCAATCACCCAGCACTGTGCGAGTGAGTGTTTGCTTATCTACTTCATAATGATGCACATTAGGGCGATGGGTATGGCCATGGATCATATGTTTTACTTGGTGTTTTGCAAATGTTGCTAGTACCGCTTGTTCAGTAACATCTAATATTTCAAGCGCTTTACCGGTTTGATTTTGCTTTGATTTTTCTCTGGCATTTTGCGCAACTTTACGACGATACCAAAGTGGCATAGCAAGCATTAATCTTGGCCACCACCAACTGCGGCCTTTTTTACGAAACTTTTGATATTCAATATCTTGTGTGCACATTTCATCGCCATGCAAAATGACAGTGGGAGTGCCATATAAGTCAATTACCAGCTGTTCGGGTAATAAAGTCATTCCTGCTTGTTTGGCGTATTTATCGCGCATAATGAAATCACGATTGCCATGCACAAAATATACTGGGGTGCCGTTATCACTCACTACTTTTAAATGCTTTGCAACTTCAGTTGAGAGTGCGGTTACATAGTCATCACCAACCCATACTTCAAAAAAGTCACCGAGTATATATAGCGCGTCTACATCCTTATTAATAATATGCGTATCTAAAAACTGATAAAAAGCTGCACTGATATCTGGGCGATTTTCACTTAAATGGAGGTCGGCAATAAAGTAGGTTTGGCGAGTCATAGGTAAGTCTTTTAAAAATAAATAAAGCGGGCATATACGTATAGCATAGATACCCGCTAAAACGCCACGTTACGTGGGTAAGCGTACTATTAGTTTACAGTTACGCTTGTGATGATAACGTCATCAAGAGGTACGTCTTGATGAAAGCCTGTGCTACCTGTAGCAACGGCTTTAATTTTTTCTACTACGTCCATGCCTTCAACAACTTCAGCAAATACACAGTAACCCCAGCCTTGAGATGTTTCGCTGCTGAAGTTTAAGAAGTCATTGTTATTCACGTTAATGAAAAACTGTGCTGTTGCTGAATGTGGATCAGGAGTACGTGCCATAGCAAGTGTACCAATCTTATTAGAAAGGCCATTGTTTGCTTCATTTTGAATAGGATCATGCACTTCTTTTTGTGTCATACCTGGTTCAAAACCACCGCCTTGTACCATGAAACCATCAATTACACGGTGAAAAATAGTGCCGTCGTAAAAGCCTGCGTTAGCATACTGTAAAAAGTTTTTAACTGTGTTTGGCGCATCTTCTTTGAGCATGTTAATGGTGATATCACCAAAATTTGTGTGTAGAACAACCATGTGGTTTCCTATTAGCTGATTTATTTGCCGCTATTTTATCTTAGTTAGCTAAGATTAACAAAGTGCTTATTCAATTGATAAAGCGCTAGAGCAGGGGCTTTTCAAGTGTTAACATAGCGATTCAAGTAAATAGTCAAGGACTTAAAATAAATGGTAAATATATACAACACACTCACGCGTCAAAAAGAGCAATTTAAACCTATGGTCGACGGCAAGATCGACATGTATGTGTGTGGTATCACCATTTATGATTATTGTCACATTGGTCATGCCCGCACATTTGTAAGCTTTGACGTGATCGTGCGTTATCTTCGTCACATTGGTTATGATTTAAAGTATGTGCGCAATATCACCGATGTTGATGACAAAATCATTAAGCGTGCGAATGAAAATGGCGAAGCGATTAACGACTTAACTGTGCGTATGACAAAAGCAATGCATAAAGATTTTGATAGTCTAAACATGTTGCGCCCAGACATTGAACCTACAGTCACAGGTCATATGGACGAAATTATCGAAATGGTTGAACGACTAGTTACTAAAGGCCACGCCTATGTTGCAGCCGACGGCGATGTTTTATTTGACGTCTCAACGTTTGAGCAATACGGTGCATTGTCACAGCAAGATTTAACTATGCTACAAGCCGGTTCGCGTGTTGAAGTAGCACAAGATAAAGATGATCCACTTGATTTTGTGTTATGGAAAAAAGCCAAAGCGGGTGAACCATCATGGACATCACCGTGGGGCGAAGGTCGTCCAGGTTGGCATATTGAATGTTCGGCAATGAGCTCAAAGCATTTAGGTGAGCATTTTGATATTCATGGCGGTGGTTCAGATTTACAGTTTCCACACCATGAAAATGAGATTGCGCAATCATGCTGTGCAAATAACGGCAAGTACGTCAATACCTGGATCCATACGGGGATGGTACAAGTAAATAAAGAGAAAATGTCAAAATCATTAGACAACTTCTTTACTGTTCGTGATGTACTTAAAGAATATGATGCTGAATCGGTTCGTTATTTTTTAATTTCTGGTCATTACCGCAGCCAGTTAAATTACTCGCAAGAGAACTTAGATCAAGCACGTTCGTCGCTTGAGCGTATTTATACGGCACTTCGTGGTGTTGAGCCTATCAGTTGTGATTTAGCAACAAATGAACATGTGGCTAAATTTAGAAAAGCAATGGATGACGACTTTAATACACCAGAAGCATTACCGGTGTTATTTGAATTAGCCAAAGAGCTAAACCGTGTAAAAGACGTTGATGCTGAGCAAGCGGGTAAGTTAGCATTTGTACTGCGTAGTCTTGGGGAAGTGTTAGGGGTTGCTCAACAAGCACCAGAGGCATTTTTACAAGGTGGCCAAGCAGATGACGAAGTTGCCCAAATAGAAGCGTTAATAGTTAAGCGTAATGAAGCGCGCGCGGGTAAAGATTGGGCTGCGGCCGATGAAGCGCGTGATGCTTTAAATGCACTTGGAGTAATACTGGAAGACTCTGCAGGTAAAACTACATGGCGTAAAGCGTAATTAATTACCTTACTAGTGCCAGTCAAATAGGCATTGCTGAATAAGACATATTTTAGTAAGTATTGTATTAGTAAGTATTACAAAGGGTTGCCAATTTGGCGGCCTTTTTATTTTTTCTAGCTTGACCTCAACTTAACCTTAGGTTTTACCTTTGCGTTTCTTAGTTATTTTGAAAGGAATGAAATGAATATTTTTCTTGCCATGATCCCTGCTTTTTTATGGGGCACCACCTATGCGGTCACTAAATATGCCACCCCAGATTGGCCGCCAATATTACTTGGCGCGTTGCGAGCATTACCTGCGGGTTTACTGTTATTTGTGCTTAAACCATCATGGCCTAAAGCAAAACAGTGGCGCGGTTTAGTATTATTAGCTGTGGTTAATATTGCCCTGTTTTTTAGTTTTATTTTTATTATGGCGGTTAATTTACCAGCGGCAATTGCCGGTGTTGGTATGGTCTCTGTGCCTGTGGTTGCGTTGATTTATGCGTGGGTTTTTAAAAAGCAGCGTCCAGCGTTTTTGCAATCGGTGTGCGCACTTGTATTAGTGATTTTGGCTTGGCGATTATTTGATCCCCAGCATGTCACGATTAATGCCTTAGGAGTATTCGCTTTAATTGGTGCGTTGTTAACAATTGTTGTTGGTAGTACTTTAGTGCAAAAAATGTCTAGCCACACTCATTGGTGGACGGTATTAACATGGCAGCTGATCATTGGCGGATCATTGTTATCATTAGTCGCAATGACTCAAGCTATTTACTTTGATCCACAACAATATCAAGTACTTGCTAATGGTGTCAGTTCAATACAGTGGCTTGCATTATTTTGGTTAATTGTGCCAAATACAGCGCTTGCGTATATCTTGTATGTTTGGTTACTTGGCCGGATGACGGTGGTTGAGTTTACTTTCGGTACGATTGCTAATCCGATCGCAGGTATTATTTGCGCCGTGGTATTACTAAGTGAGCACTATCAAGTTTGGCAATATACGATTATGGTTTTAATGATTTTCTTCTCTGTGCTGCCGCAATTGTTAAAGCTAACACGGCGCCAGCGCTCAGCTAAAATAGCCTCATAAATAACAACAAAGGGTTGCTAAACAGCAACCCTTGTTAATTCTTGATGCGACGTTATAGGCTAATTAGCTATGGTATTTTTCACAGGCTTCAAGGGTATTTTCAATCAAGCTTGCTACTGTCATTGGGCCTACGCCGCCAGGTACTGGCGTGATGAAATGTGCTTTTTGTTCAGCGATCTCATACTGTACGTCACCGACTAATTTGCCGCTATCTAAACGATTAATGCCTACATCGATCACAATTGCACCTTCTTTAACCCAATCCCCAGGAATAAACTCAGGTTTACCAACTGCCACAACTAACAGATCAGCACGGCGTACATGAGTTTCTAAATCTTGCGTAAATTTATGACACACAGTGGTTGTACAACCTGCAAGTAATAGTTCCAATGCCATAGGACGACCAACAATATTTGAAGCGCCAACAACAACTGCATGCATGCCTTTGTATTTTACACCGGTCGAATCAAGCAGTGTAATAATACCTTTTGGCGTACATGGGCGAAGAGCAGGCATACGCTGTGCTAAACGGCCAATGTTATAAGGATGAAAGCCGTCAACATCTTTGAGTGGAGTGATATGCTCAAGGATTCTTTCAACATCAAGACCAGCAGGAAGAGGAAGTTGTACTAAAATACCATCAACTTGTGCATCGTTATTGAGTTCATCAATTAAATCTAATAATGCTTGCTCGTTTGTATCTGCTGGTAAATCAAATGATTTAGAAATAAAGCCAACTTCTTCACAGGCTTTACGTTTTGAACCTACATAAACTTGGCTTGCAGGATCTTGCCCTACAAGTACAACTGCAAGTCCAGGTGCGCGCAAACCGTTTGCAACACGTTCACTTACTCTTTGTGCTACTGCACTGCGTACTTGTTTAGCTATTGCCTTACCATCGATGATGTTTGCCGTCATGGGTGACCTTTAATTGGGGTTAGTTAACTTAATACCGATACTTTAAAAAAACGAATGCATATAGAAATAGGGGTAATATAATGCTAATAAAGAACACGTTCTTTATTACTCGTTTTTAATATGCTTACTATTTTCGCAGAAAAGCGCTAATGCGCCAAGTTGCTTTTCTGATATAGCCGCTAATTATATAAAACAGTTGAAATTTTAGCTGATCCTCACAATATTTAACCATTATGAACTAAAAATGACCGATTGATTTATTTTCTTAAAAAAAGGTTTGACCTGACACCGTCAAATCACTATTATGCACCCCGTTGTCAACGAGGTCACTCGCTAACAATAGTAAGCATCGGCGATTAGCGCAGTTTGGTAGCGCACTTGGTTTGGGTCCAAGGGGTCGCAGGTTCAAATCCTGCATCGCCGACCACTTTCTCATTTATAAAGAATGGTAATGATTGGTTTGGGTATGTCCTATGCAGTCACAAGTTAAATGCTGAAAAGCAGGTAACTATTCTATTATAATAGATTGGCTTATTGGTAAACTATGAAGTTTTCGATGCGCCCATAGCTCAGCTGGATAGAGCAACGCCCTTCTAAGGCGTCGGTCGAAGGTTCGAATCCTTCTGGGTGCACCATTTGAAAACATGTAAATATAGCGGTGGTTGTAGCTCAGTTGGTAGAGCCCCGGATTGTGATTCCGGTTGTCGTGGGTTCGAGCCCCATCAGTCACCCCATTTACAAAAAATAATATCGGCGATTAGCGCAGTTTGGTAGCGCACTTGGTTTGGGTCCAAGGGGTCGCAGGTTCAAATCCTGCATCGCCGACCACTTTCTCAAAAAGTGGTCTCAAATACACAGTTTGAGTGTTCAATGAAAACGAGGTTTAATACTTCAATATCGGCGATTAGCGCAGTTTGGTAGCGCACTTGGTTTGGGTCCAAGGGGTCGCAGGTTCAAATCCTGCATCGCCGACCACTTTCTTAATTAATAAAAAACAATTCAAAATTCATATTGCACAGCTTAATTCTAAAGCTAAAATATTGCTAACTTGCTAACTTGCTAACTTGC
>NZ_JACJEW010000006.1:0-158028 GCF_014164315.1 Pseudoalteromonas sp. SG44-1 | reverse complement strand
TAGGTTCTAGGTTCTAGGTTCTAGGTTCTAGGTTCTAGGTTCTTCAAAAATTTATAAACAACTATCTGTGTGTCAAACTATTCTTAGAACCTAGGGCCTATTTCTTCCTAGTACCTTGTCACTTTTGTATGTGACTTAGGCTAAATAAACTCATTAACGCAGCTAAAGCGAACTACACACAGCAGACGTTCACCTAAGAAGTTTAGTCTAAGATAAGGCGGACACTCGACTTATCCCTATGAGCATACGTAGTTGTATGTGATTAGGGTCAGTAACTAAGTGCCAAACTACACATCTGCAAGTGTAGGAGCGCTAGCAAGGCAGTGAGTTTATTTATGCCAAGGAGCATACGTATTTTGTATGTGACTTAGGCTAAATAAACTCATTAACGAAGCTAAAGCGAACTACACGCAGCAGATTACATTTGCTCCATGACTTCGATGCCTAAAAGATCTAGGCCCGTTTTCAGCGTATCCGCTACCAAATTACACAGCACTAAACGGCTATCGCGTACACTTGGCTCTACGCCTTCTTTAAGTACTGGGCAAGCTTCGTAGAAGGTCATGTATAGGCTGGCAAGCTCGTATAGGTAACTACATAATACGTGCGGTGTTGCCTCACTGATCATTTGATCAAGTACTTCTTCTAATTGCAGTAGTTTAAGTGCAAGAGTTTTTTCTTGCGGCTCAACAATAGCGACATCTGCGTTTAAGCTTGCTGCGTCTACGCCTGATTTACGGAAAATACTGCGTACACGAGTATAAGCATATTGTAAGTAAGGTGCTGTTGCCCCTTCAAAGCTAAGCATACTGTCCCAGTTGAAAATGTAATCACTGGTTCGGTGCTTAGAAAGGTCTGCATATTTAACTGCGCCAATACCTACTTTACGGGCAATTTCACTGCGCTCTTCATCAGTTAAGTCAGACTCACGCTCAGCAAGCTTAGCAGCAGCTCGAGTGATTGACTCTTCAAGTAAATCAGCAAGTTTTACCGTGCCACCTGTACGCGTTTTAAATGGTTTGCCGTCTTCACCCATCATGGTGCCAAATGGGCAAAATTCGTAGCTAGTTTCATCGCGTAGTAAACCGGCTTTACGTGCAGTAAGCTCTACTTGATTGAAGTGTAGGCTTTGACGCGCATCAACAAAAATTAAAATGCGGGCTGCGCCTAACTTGTTTGAACGGTAATCACAGGCGGCTAAATCGGTGGTTGCGTATAAGAAACCGCCACCTGACTTTTGCACGATAAACACTGATGGCTCACCATCTTTATTTGCCAGCTCATCTAAAAACACCACCTGTGCGCCTTGTGACTCAACGGCAATATTCTTATCTTGTAATAACTTAATGATATTGTTCAGTTCACTGTTATAAGCACTTTCAGCCATGATGTCGTCTGGTGTAAGCGTTACATTTAAGCGTTTGTATACTTCTTCAGAATGCTTTACCGAGGTTGCGATAAACAACTTCCATAGTTTTTCACAATGCGCGTCGCCACCTTGTAGTTTTACTACGTAATCACGCGCTTTATCTGCAAAACCGTCTTCATCATCAAAACGCTTTTTAGCGTCGCGGTAGAAGGTTTCTAGATCAGCAAGTGCCACAGAATCTAAATCAACACCTTGGCTGATTTGATCTTCCAGATGCGCAATCAGCATACCAAATTGCGTGCCCCAATCGCCCATATGGTTTTGACGAATAACCGTATCGCCACGAAACTCCAGTGCGCGTACTACTGCATCGCCAATGATCGTTGAACGTAAATGCCCAACGTGCATTTCTTTAGCAAGATTAGGTGATGAGTAATCAACCACTACTTTTTGCGGTTGTGCATGCTCAGCAACAGCCAGCTTTGCATCTTGGTTTGCCGCTTTTAAGCTTTGCGCTAAAAACTCAGGTTTTAGGTGAATATTGATAAAACCAGGGCCGGCAATTTCTGTTTTATCTGCGATATCACTTACATCTAAGTGATCAATAATTTGTTGTGCAAGCTCTCGCGGGTTGCTTTTCATTTTTTTAGCAGCGCCCATTGCACCATTAATTTGGTAGTCACCAAATTGTGGGCGGGTACTCTGTGTTACCGCAGGGTTAGTATCTGCTGGTAAGCCAGCGCCAGTCATGGCTGCGATGGCTCTTTCAATTAGTAGGGTACGAATATTCATGTAATTTATTACCTTTACCAGCCCGCGTTAGCGGGCTTTAAATTAAAATTTGAGTCTAATTTTCACGCGTGTGGTTAAATGTCACTTCTGGATAGCGCTCAATTGATAAGTTAAGATTTACACGACTCGGCGCTATGTAAGTTAAGTTATCGCCACCATCAAGCGCTAAGTTGCTTTCGCACTTACGTTTAAAATCTTCAAACTTTTTAACGTCAGTCGAACTTACCCAACGTGCGGTATTTACATTTACGCTTTCGTATAAAGCATCTACGTTATATTCTGCTTTCAAACGCGCTACAACCACATCAAACTGCAATATACCAACCGCGCCTACAATTAAGTCGTTATTAATAAGCGGTCTAAATACTTGTACTGCACCTTCTTCAGATAGCTGCACCAAACCTTTTAATAATTGCTTTTGCTTAAGTGGATCACGCAGACGAATGCGGCGGAATAATTCCGGCGCAAAGTTTGGAATACCAGTAAATTTAAGCTTTTCACCTTGTGTGAAGGTATCACCTATCTGGATCGTACCGTGGTTATGTAAACCAATAATATCACCTGCAAAAGCATCACCTGCACGCTCACGATCACCCGCCATAAAGGTTACCGCATCAGAAATACTGACTTGTTTACCTATACGCACATGGTTCATTTTCATGCCTTGGCTGTATTTACCCGACACAATACGCATAAACGCAATACGGTCACGGTGCTTAGGGTCCATATTCGCTTGAATTTTAAATACGAAACCAGTGAAGTTCTCTTCTGTTGCAACAACAGTTCGGTCTTCTGTTTCACGCGGTAATGGCGTTGGTGCCCACTCAGTTAGGCCATCAAGCACATGATCAACACCAAAGTTACCAAGCGCAGTACCAAAGTACACTGGTGATAACTCACCCGCTAAAAATAGCTCTAAATCAAATTCGTGCGATGCACCAATAACAAGTTCTAACTCTTCACGCAGTTGCCCAGCAAGCTCATCGCCGATCGCTGCATCAAGCTCAGGATTATCAAGCCCTTTAATGCTGCGTACTTCTTGAATAGTATGACCTTGGCCGGTTTTGTATAACAAGGTCTCGCCGCGGTGAATATGATAAACACCTTTAAACTCTTTACCACAGCCAATTGGCCATGTGATCGGTGCACAAGCTATATTTAGCTCTGTTTCAACTTCGTCTAACAACTCCATCGGATCACGAATATCGCGGTCACATTTATTCATAAATGTGACAATTGGCGTGGTACGTAAGCGCGTTACTTCCATTAATTTACGAGTACGATCTTCAACACCTTTAGCCGCATCGATCACCATCAAACATGAATCGACCGCAGTTAAGGTACGATAAGTATCTTCAGAGAAATCTTCATGTCCTGGGGTATCAAGTAGGTTTACTAGCGCTTTATTATATGGGAATTGCATAACAGAGGTCGTGACCGAGATACCACGCTCTTTTTCCATTTCCATCCAGTCAGACTTGGCATGTTGATTAGAGCCACGGCCTTTAACGGTACCCGCTTTTTGAATAGCTTGTCCGAACAACAGTACTTTTTCGGTGATGGTAGTTTTACCAGCATCCGGATGCGAGATGATCGCGAACGTGCGTCGCGTATTGATTTCGTTTAATAAATTAGACATGTAAGCCGCTTTAAGTCATAACAAGGCGCAACCAAAAACAAACCTAAGCACAGGTCTTCGCTACGCACTGTAAATATAAAATAGAATTAGTCACATTATACCTTGTTTGTCTTAGCCAAAAAAGCAACGATTGCAAGTAATTAGCCGATAACTTGGTTTAAAATCAGCTCAACCCGTTTGCTGCAGCGAACGCACTAAACTTGTGTAATTTTACGCTAACGCATACTATTGATAGATTACATGGAGGATATTTTGTTTGGGTATGAGAACAAGTAAGTTAAGTATAAGATTATTATGGTATATCACGCCTTTGGTGATTTTACCGTTATTGTTTTTAGGTGGCTTTACTCTCACCAACGTTACCAGCTCCACACAAAAACAAGCCGAGCTCATTGTTAGCCGTTTTGTTGAACAGCAACAACAAAAAATGTTCAATTACATCGATTCATTTCACTCTACTACAAAGTTACTCTCGGCCTCCCCTGTACTAAGTGACTTTTTAGCAGATGACTTACGCGATAACGGCAATTACACCCGTCGTCTAGGCGCACTAATGGATGTATTTGCAAGCTATTCAGAAGCTTACCCCGATATTGTTAGCGTAAATTTAGTCTCTCCGGATGGTCAAAGCGACGCCTATTACTCCAGTAATTTAAATACCGCACCAACCAGCTATCCATTTTTCTCACAAGTTTTACAAAGTAACTTACGCCAACAACAGTTTATGGTGCAAAAACAAGATGGCACTACCAGTTTGTATTTTATTCAACGTATTTACAGTGCTGATTACTACCTTAAACGTCCGCAACAATTAGGGTTTATTGTGTTGCATGTTGAGCCATCGATTTTAAATACCAGCATTTTAGAAGCGCCCTATAACAATACCTTAAATTTATTACTGACCAGCAATGGCAAAATATTATTTAGCTCAGACTACAATAAGCGCGGTCAATATATTAGCGAATATGAGCTGCAACAAATTCACGACTTAGCCGATCTAGGTAAGCTCTCAACCATAGAGTTATCGAGTATTGATAAAGTTGAACGGATGATTTACGCCATCCAAATGAGCGGCGGTTATTATTATGTCTCGACCATCCCCAAAGCCTTACTGTATCAATCGGGCAAAGCGATCAGTTTGATCACCGCCTTGATTGTGATTATTTCAGTGATCACCCTGCCGATGCTGATTTTTATTGTGGTACGTAATTTACTACTTAACCCAATTGAGTTACTTGGGGCAGCCAGCCATCGAGTAGGTGACGGCGATTTGTCGGTATATTTGCCTGCACATAATAATGATGAGGTGGGGGTATTATTTAATGATTTTAATCACATGGTGAACCAAATTCGTCATTATCAAGACGAACTTGAAGAATATAAACATCACTTAGAAGATAAAGTCGAAAGCCGTACCAAGGCACTTGAAACCATGAATAGTCAACTCGAGGTGGCCATTGCCCAAGCGGAACAAGCGAACCAATTAAAAAGCCGCTTTTTAGCCAATATGAGTCATGAAATACGTACACCACTAACCGCCATCATGGGCTTTACTGAGCAGCTATTACACAGCCAAAATACAACCGGCGACGCTTGGCACCTAAATACTATATTACGTAACTCTAAACACTTACTTGAACTCATCAATAATATTTTAGACTTGTCGAAAATCGAAGCCGAAAAATTAGCTGTTGAAAAAGAACCGCTAGATATTGTGCAGTTAGTTCATGATATTGATTCGATTATTCGTCCTTTATCACAAGAGAAAAAACTTAACTGCAATATCAATTTTCACTTACCATTACCGCGCATAATTAATAGTGATAGCACTCGTTTAAAGCAAATTCTCATTAATATTGCCAGCAATGCAGTGAAGTTTACCGAGCAAGGTTTAATTGAATTAGATATTACCTATAACAGTGATTTACAACTCATAGAATTTGCCATTAAAGATAGCGGTATTGGCATGTCAGAGCGAGAAGTTGAGCGGGTATTCAAACCTTTTGAACAAGCTGATACAACAACAACACGACGCTTTGGCGGCACTGGCTTAGGCTTATGTATTTCTAAAAATTTAGCACAATTGCTCGGTGGTGATGTTTATGTAACAAGCACGCCAGGCCAAGGAAGCTGTTTCTGCGTGCAAATTGCCTGTAACTTACCTGCTGATAAACAACAAACAGTGCCAATGCTGACTGAGTTAAGCCAATTAACTCCCGCTAAGGACTTACAGCTTTCATTCGCAGAAAATAGCTTTGATGCCAATATATTAGTCGCCGAGGATAACCCTGACAACCAAGTACTAATCAAGTTATTACTGCAAACATGGGGGCTTGAGCCTGATATAGCCAACAATGGTGCAGAAGCTGTTGAAATGGCGCTGGTGAATGACTATCAATTAATCATTATGGACATGCAAATGCCGGTAATGGGCGGCTTAGAAGCCACACAAATGCTCCGCCATGCAGCCTACGATGGGCCGATCATTGCACTTACCGCGAATGTTATGAAAGATGACGTAAACACCTATTTGCAAGCCGGTTGCGACGAAGCACTGGCTAAGCCTATCGATAAAGATGCCTTAGAAAGTGTGCTTGTTAGCTATTTAAATATTGAAAAAGACAGCCAGAATAAATGGGATAGCTTGCTAAACAGCGAAAAATTTCAACAGATCAACGACAACTATCGCTTAAAACTGCCAGGTTATTTAACCGACGTTACGCAGCTATACAATAATGGTGAGTGGGAGCAGCTCAGAGCGCTGGCCCATAGTTTAAAAGGCAGTGCTGGTTGTTTTGGTTTTAGTAATATTCACCATGCGGCGGCCACACTTGAAGATAATTTACGTGGCCGTGATCACAACCGCCGTGATTATTTAGCACTGAGCTTAATTGAAGCGATAAAATATACCTTGCAACAAGAACAGTCATTAACCAAAAAGTAATGTCATTCCCATTAAGATAGCATCTTCATGGCCATTTTTTGATGGGTCACTACTTGGGTAGTAATTTTTACGTACCGACATTTCACTAAAGCCTGCCTGCTCATATAAGGCGATGGCACGAGTATTGGTTTCACGTACTTCTAAAAATAAGTTTTCAGCGTGGTGTTTTTCGCCGTATTCAATAAACGCTGCAAGCAATTGTTTGGCAATCCCCTGCCCCTGAAAATCAGGTGCCACGCAGATATCCATTAAAGTAAAATCAGGCCCTGCTTTTTCACCGATATAAAAACCAATAATTTGCTGCTCATTAAACGCAGCTAAATTAAAGTAACGTCCAGCGAGACATGATTGCATAGTGTTTACTGTCCACGGATGAGTGTGACACGCGTTCTCAACACGCATCAGCGCATCAATGGATAATTCAGTAACAGATTCAAAGGTTATCAAGGTGTGTGCTCATCAGCGCCCATAGCGCGCGTTTATTATCAGCATTAAGCTGCTGGGTTGGTAAGCTCAATTGACCATCATGCCATGCAAGCTTATCGCTTTGCACTACTTGGCTAATTTTTAATGGCGCAATAGCGCGATTTAAATCAGCCAATAGCGTTGTACTTAGCTCTATATTTACCTGCGGCGCTGCACTTGGTGCATCAGAACGTTGTTCAGCGACTGGCTGTAATCGGAAATGCTGATTTAGTTCGAGGTTTTCTATACCAAAAATAGCTGCGTATCGTGGATGCATAAAAACTCAGTAGACTTAAACACTGGAACAATATAAGAAGTAATCAAGGCTATGTAAAGAAGAAGTGGCAGGGGCGGAGAGACTCGAACTCCCAACCATCGGTTTTGGAGACCGCTGTTCTACCAATTGGAACTACGCCCCTGCAATGACGACGAATTATAGAGAAGTTTCGCTAAAGGTAAAGAAAAAAATCACTCTTTTAGTTTAACTGCTTTTTAAATAAACAAAACGGCGAATTAGTCAACTAATCCGCCGTTTTTATAATTACTTACCTAAACTAGGATAAGCCTTCATATATATCCATGTTCAGCATTTTTTACTTTTTGCTACTCGCAGACGTTTTAGTTCAGCTTTGGCCCAGACTGAGGATTCGGCCATATCACAACGAAGCCCATGCTTCTTTTCAGTAATAAGCGCGGTTAAGTTCAATTCTATTCACTTTTTATACTCAACTTGTTGTCCACTTTTAAAGCGTATCAAAACATGAGCGACCAGCTACATATCAAGTCATAGTAAGTGGTGCAGACTCTTGTTGTTAAAACACATAACTCGCTTTTGCCCCAAAGTTATTTAACGCTCGTCGATATGAAAATATCCTTACTATTTTGTTCTTATTGTTTTTTTAAACGAAACTTTGTTGTTTATGCATGTACATAAAACCTTTCAGGTTGCTTAATAGCATCGGCAGTACGATCAATGCGAAGGCAATGTTAGATAAAGGGACGGCTAACCAAACACCATCGATACCTAGGTATTTCGGCAAGATGAATAGGAAAGGAAACTGTATCAACATATTGCCGACGGAAACAAACAGGGCTTGTCCGCTTTTACCAACGGCGACGAAGTAGATGGACGCCATGAATAAGAAGCCATCTAAAAACAATGCCATTAAGTGTAAACGAATACCGTTTTTGCTTGCTTCAAGTAATGCATCATTGCCTGTGGTAAAGATGCTGATAAAGATTTCCGGAAAAATGTTAAACAGTATTACCAAAGCTATACCGGACCCAACGGTAACAGAAAAAGCCAGTTTTACGGTTTCGCTAATGCGTTTGTATTGCTTGGCGCCTAAGTAGTAACTCACTGGTGGCTGCAAGCCGCTGACTAAGCCTTCAGCGAAGAAGTAATAACAGCTCGCTAAGTAGCCAACAATCGCGAATGCGGCTAACTGCGTGGTGTCTCCGTAGGCCATAAATTGCATGTTATGGAACGCCATGACGAAGCTGAAGTAGATAAACATCACTAAGTTTGACGACCCTAATTGCACGATACGAATGGCGATGGTCTTATCAAGTTGTTTAACCGATAGCTTGGTTTTAGCTTTTGACGACGTAAAGTAACGTAAACACAATATACAAGTGGTTAATTGAGCAATTAAGGTAGCAATAGCTGCACCTTTTAATCCCATATCAAGATGGCCTAAGAAAACATAGTCCAAGACAATATTGGTCAAGGCACCTACAATGATGAATACCGTCGCAAGGTTTGGGCTATCGTCATTTCTAACCAACATCGGCATGGCACTAGCACCAATCGAAATAAGCGCCCCAAACGACATGATCTGCACATAACCCCAACTCATCTCTAAGGTGACGCCGGTCGCGCCTTGAATATTGAGCAGGCTCTGACCAAAAACGATAAACACAACTGTGGCCAATAAGCCGATCAAAATAATCAAGAAAAGCGCTGTGATGAGTGTTGCTTGAGTGGCTACGAGGTTATTCTCGCCACGATATTTAGACAACACGCTGCCGCCTCCCATACCAACAAGCAAACCAAAGCCCATGATTAAACCAAGCAATGGAATTGCCATGTTGATACCTGCAAGTCCGTTTGCCCCAACATAGTGACCAACGAAGAAACCATCAATGATCTGATATAGACCACTGACTAACATAGCGACGATGGAAGGAATGGCAAAACGCCAAAACGTGCCTGCGACGGATTGTGACGGTTGAACTTGTGGGGCAGCTTGCATCTTAAATATCCAGAAGGTAATAATGCGGGCATAATATATTTAATTGAGATATAAGAAAATCAGTTACCATCCGCTTAAAGGATGGATTAAAAAGCTTAACTAGCCGCTAAATGGCCGTTTAGGAGATAGGAATGAATTGGACATTGGATCAATTACTGGCTTTTGTTACCGCCGCTGAGCAGGGTTCTTTTTCTGCAGCAGCAAGGCAATTACAAAAGGCACAATCACGAATTAGTAGCGCCATAGCCAATTTAGAATTGGATTTAGGGTTTGAGTTATTTGATCGCAGCTCTAAATACCCCGTATTAACGCCTCTGGGTAAAGAGATGCTTCCCGAAGCGAGAGCCGTGCTTAACCAATGCCTTCGATTAGATTCAAGAGCACTTACAGCTGCGAACAAAGAACCCATTTCGTTACGAATCGCCTTGGATGAAGCCTTACCACTGGAAACCATCCATTCTATTTTTTCTCAAGTAGGCGATTTATTTCCTAACACTCATTTGGTTATTACCAATGGCTCACAAGACGACATTGCCAATGCCATTGCTAATCAAAAAGCCGACATTGGTTTTATGATTAGCAACAGTGCCTTGCCACCAAAATTAACCATGCAGTCTTTAGGATATTTTAAAAAAATCCTGATTGTCGGTAACAAGCACCCTCTTGCTAAAGAAGATGTATTGACCCTTGCGCAACTACAGCAATACCGTCAGTTCGTACTCTGCAACCGTTCAGGAGAAAACCGCGAAAATGCCCTAAGCCCAGATCATTGGGATTTAGACAGTTATTATTTGATTTGTGAATTGGTAACGCAGAATCAAGGCTGGGCCATCGTGCCTGAGCATATCGCCAAGGCGCATTGGTTTTTTGAACAAATAAAAATAGCTCAAGCCGACTTCTTAACGGATCAATTAATTGAAATAGGCATAGTAAAACGACTCGATAGCCCAAGCAATAAATTAACAGATTGGATTACTGAGCAAATGCGCCACTTAATGAACAATCACGCTATATAAAATCTTCCTGCGCAATCGAAAGGCTCTGCTCTTATATTTTGACTTATAGAACAAAGTGTCACAGCATTTTTTCAGTGATGTTCCGAACAAAAAAGTCCGCAATTACGCGGACTTAATTAAGATTTAATGCCTGTTAGTGCCAGACGTTTCAGGCCTAAAAATTATTCCCACTCAATAGTCGCAGGTGGTTTTCCTGAAATATCGTAAACAACGCGTGAGATACCGTCGATTTCATTAATGATGCGGTTTGAAACCAGACCTAAGAACTCATACGGTAAATGTGACCAACGTGCAGTCATAAAGTCGATAGTTTCTACACAACGAAGTGAAACAACCCAATCGTACTTACGTGCATCACCCATAACGCCTACAGACTTGACCGGTAAGAATACCGTGAACGCTTGGCTTACTTTATGGTAAAGCTCTGCTTTGTGAAGCTCTTCAATGAAGATAGCGTCAGCACGGCGTAATAAGTCACAGTACTCTTTTTTGATTTCGCCAAGTACACGCACACCTAGACCAGGCCCAGGGAACGGGTGACGGTAAAGCATGTCATACGGTAAACCTAGCTCTAAACCAATTTTACGTACTTCATCTTTAAATAATTCACGCAGTGGCTCAACTAAGCCCATTTCCATGTCATCTGGTAAGCCGCCCACATTATGGTGAGACTTGATCACATGCGCTTTACCAGTTGCAGACGCTGCTGACTCGATAACATCTGGATAGATAGTACCTTGACCTAACCATTTTGCATTTTTAAGCTTTTTAGATTCGCTATCAAATACCTTAATAAATGTATGGCCAATCGCTTTACGCTTGTCTTCTGGGTCTGATTTACCAGCAAGATCCGCTAAGAATAATTCTTCGGCATCCACTTTGATAATGTTTAGGCCAAACTTATTGCCAAACATATCCATTACTTGCTGACCTTCGTTTAAACGCAGTAAACCGTTATCAACAAATACACAGGTTAAACGGTCGCCAATCGCGCGGTGAATAAGCATAGCCACCACTGATGAATCAACACCACCAGATAAACCTAAGATTACTTCGTCATCACCCACAGTATCTTTAATGCGCTCTATGGCGTCATCAATGATTTTTGCAGCAGTCCACAGTTTTTCACAACCACAAATATCAATCGCAAAGCGTTCTAGCAAACGTTGGCCTTGATGAGTGTGGGTTACTTCTGGGTGGAATTGTACGCCGTAAAAACGCTTTTCTTCGTTAGACATTGCCGCATGTGGGCAAGTAGATGTTTTAGCTGTGGTTTTGAAAGTATCTGGAATTTCCATTACTTTATCACCATGGCTCATCCACACGTCTAAAATGCCTTCACCGCCATCGGTAATGCTGTCTTCAATGGCATCAAATAATGCACAGTTACCGACTTTTTCAACTTGCGCGTAACCAAACTCTTTCTTATCAGAGCTATGAACGCTACCGCCAAGCTGAGTAGCCATTGTTTGCATGCCGTAACAAATACCAAGTACAGGTACACCTGCATTGAATACATACTCAGGGGCACGCGGGCTGTTTTCTAAGGTTGTTGACTCAGGGCCACCAGATAGAATGATACCTTGTGGATTGAACTCACGGATCTGCTCTTCCGTTACGTCCCATGCCCACAGTTCACAGTAAACACCAATTTCTCGCACACGGCGGGCGATCAATTGCGTGTATTGCGAACCAAAGTCTAAAATAAGAATTCGTGAATCGTGAATGTCTTTGCTCATTGAGGGTCTCGTTAGTCAAGAACTAGCACTCAGGTTACCTGAATGACTATAATAAATAAGGGCTAGCGAAGCTAGCCCAGTAATTTTAATAGATTTGAAGCTATTAACCTAAGCGGTAGTTAGGTGCTTCTTTGGTGATTTGCACATCATGAACATGTGACTCACCCATACCTGCTGAAGTAACACGTACAAACTGAGGTTTAGTGTTTAATTCTTCAATCGTTGCACAACCGGTTAAACCCATTGCGCTGCGCAGGCCGCCAACTTGTTGGTGAATGATTGTCGCGATTGGACCTTTATAAGCCACACGACCTTCAATACCTTCTGGCACAAGCTTGTCTGCTTGATTTGATTTTTGGAAATAGCGATCTGATGAACCTTCTTTTTGGTTCATCGCACCAAGCGAGCCCATACCACGGTATGACTTGTAGTAACGGCCTTGGTAAAGCTCGACTTCACCAGGCGCTTCTTCAGTACCCGCTAGCATTGAGCCAACCATCACACATGATGCACCAGCAACAAGTGCTTTTACAATATCACCTGAGAAACGAATACCACCATCAGCAATCACTGGAATGTCACGACCTTTTAGGCCATCAACAGCATCAGAGATAGCTGTGATTTGTGGTACACCACAACCAGTAACAATACGCGTAGTACAGATTGAACCTGGGCCAATTCCTACTTTAACTGCATCAACACCGGCGTCGGCAAGCGCAATCGCACCTTCAGCTGTTGCCACATTGCCTGCTACAATTTGTAGTTCAGGGTAAGTTTGACGAGTTTGTGCAACACGGTCGATAACACCTTGAGAATGACCATGTGAGGTATCAATTAGTAATACATCAACGCCCGCTTCGACTAATGCAGCAATACGCTCATCAGTACCTGGGCCTACACCAACAGCAGCACCTACACGTAAACGACCTTGTTCATCTTTACATGCATGTGGTTTGTCTTGTGCTTTTTGATAATCTTTTACTGTGATCATGCCTTTTAATTTAAACGCATCATCAACAACAAGGATTTTTTCGATACGGTGTTCGTGCATTAATCCTAAGATTTCATCACGCGCAGCACCTTCTTTTACAGTGACTAACTTTTCTTTTTTAGTCATCACTGTTGAAACCGGTTGCTCAAGCTTGGTTTCGAAACGCATATCGCGGCTGGTAACAATACCAACAAGGCCGTTTTCAGCGTCCGTTACCGGAAAACCTGAAAAGCCTTTTTCTTCAGCAAGTACAATTGCATCTGCAATGGTTAAATCCGCTGTCACAGTAACAGGGAAAGAAACAATACCCGCTTCATACGTTTTAACTTTACGTACGTTTTTGGCTTGTTCTTCAATTGTCATGTTTTTGTGGATAAAACCTAAACCGCCCTCTTGCGCTAGCGCAATCGCTAAGCGTGCTTCGGTAACAGTATCCATAGATGCTGAAACTAGCGGCAAGTTAAGTTTGATACCACGCGTTAAGCGAGTTGAAATGTTTGCCGTGTGTGGCAAAACAGTAGAATGACCTGGTACTAAAAGTACGTCATCAAAGGTAAGAGCTTCTTTAGCAATTCTAAGCATTTTGGCAACTTCTCACATGTGGATCTTGTTTAAGGAATTGCGGCCAAATTTTATCAGCGTTGTGGGCACGAGTAAATAAGATTCCACAATTATTTATGATAAAATACCCCCATCATCGCTTTTTAGAGTCGCTTTATGGCCGTAACATCCCAGCAGCAAACGATTTATACCGTTTCTAGGTTAAATAGAGAAATAAGAACCGTACTCGAACAAGGATTCGCATCGTTAAATTTAACCGGCGAAATATCAAATTTCATTACACCAGCCTCTGGTCATTGGTATTTCACGCTCAAAGATGATCGCGCTCAAGTAAAAGCGGCGATGTGGCGAGGCAACAATCGAGGCCAACGCTATCGCCCTGAAAATGGCGCACAAGTGACAGTTCGAGCCCGAGTATCGCTGTATGAACCGCGTGGTGACTATCAGCTGATTGTTGAACACATGGAAGCTGCTGGCGAAGGGCAACTAAAGCAACAGTTTGATGAATTAAAAATGCGCTTAGCCGCCGAAGGTTTATTTAGCTCCGCCCATAAACAACCATTGCCTGGGGTTGTGCATCGTGTTGGTGTTATTACATCAGCCACAGGGGCGGCTATCAAAGATATTTTAACGGTACTTAAGCGTCGAGCGCCACAACTTGAAGTCGTGATCTACCCTGCTATGGTGCAAGGTAAAGACGCGCACCTACAATTAATTGATAAAATCAATATTGCTAATGCCCGCAATGAAGTTGATGTAATTATTTTAGGCCGCGGTGGTGGATCACTAGAAGATTTATGGTGCTTTAACCATGAGCTACTGGCACGCGCTATTTTTGCCAGTAACCTACCAATTATCAGTGCTGTCGGTCATGAAATTGATACCACCATTAGCGATTATGTTGCCGATGTGCGCGCCGCAACGCCAAGCGCGGCTGCAGAGCTTGTTAGCCCCAATAGCAGCGAACTTTATAATCAAATCCAACAACAATTAAATCGCTTAGCCAATGCGTTTAAACATCAGTTATCTGCAAAGCAAAGCGTTGCAACAGCACTTGAGCACCGTTTAACATTATGTCACCCGCGTAATCAGTTAAATCAACAAGCGCAACGTTTAGATGAATTGACAGTAGCATTACAGCAGGCGATACAACATCGGCTCTATCAATATGAGCGCCGCTTAAATAATCTAACGCCGCGACTAATGCAGCGCTCACCAGATCGCAAAATTACTCAGGCAAGTCATCAATTACAGCAACTGCAAGGGCGTTTAACACAAACCATGCAGCAACAATTACACAGTGCCCAAAATACCCTCGCAATGCAGGCTAGCCGATTAGAATCTGTAAGTCCGCTCAATGTACTCGCTCGTGGTTATAGCATCACTAAAAATGAGCAAGGGCAAGTGATTAAGTCTATTAAGCAAGTAACTCAAGGTGATTTAATTGTAACCGAGCTTGCTGATGGCGTAATTCAAGCTCGTGTCAGCTGAGGCTCGTTATTCTGACTCAGTACTTAATAATAATGAAAAATCGCGATCGCTTGATTTTGAAGTACTGACTTTAAATTGCTGCCAAAAGTCTTGTTGTACCAACTTATCGTTGAGTTCGCGCCATTGGGTATGATCAAAATCATCTACATCCTTTGGCGCTGCAAGTTCAAATTTACATACCGAACTTTTACACTGCGCACTAACCAATTCAGGGGTGATGCCAAGATCAGCAATCTGTAAAAAGTCTTTCATGGCAGTCTCGGTACGATAAGCCCACTCTTCATTGCGACTTTGCTCAGTAAACTTGTCTAGCAAAGCTTGTTCAAAATCGGACGGTGCTTGCAATTGTTGTTCGTAAGCTTTTACTAATTTTTGCTGTTGCAGTAACTCACGCTTGAGCTGTTGCACTTGTTGCTCAAGCGGTTGCTCTTCTGCCATTTGCTGTTGTGGTGCAATGGCCATTTTTTTGCTATCAATCGCTTGTGCAAAATTTGCAGCTTGATTAGCAACAGCTGTTTCGTCCGTCGCCATTATATTGCGTTGCTGCTCAACCTCGTGTGTTAGCAGTGTATGAACAGGTGTTGTCTTGCTTGAGGTCAACTGAAAGTAACCCCAAGTTAAAACCACGCCAGCAGCAAACGCCAGCACACGAGAAAACAAACCATTATTACTCATTTATAATTCCATTTATGGTTAATTTTGATTTATAGCATTGCGCTGGTGTGCGATTCGTTTTCAGCTTCAACTTCTAAAAAGTTTTGATTCATGCTTTGCGCTGGACAGGGACAATTTGGTTTACCAACAATTTTAGCTGGCACGCCAACTACCGTGGTGTGAGGTGGTACGGCGCTCAATACCACTGAGCCTGCGCCAATTCGGGCGCCCTCGCCGACCTCAATATTGCCGAGCACTTTAGCCCCAGCACCAATTAAAACACCGGCGCGAATTTTCGGATGACGATCGCCTTTTTCATTACCAGTACCACCTAGAGTAACTGATTGTAAAATAGAGACGTTATCTTCAATAACAGCTGTTTCACCAATCACTATACCAGTTGCATGGTCAAACATAATACCATGGCCGACTTTACAAGCAGGATGGATATCAACGCCAAATACTTCTGAGGTACGGCTTTGAATAAAGCGAGCGAGCTCTTTACGGTTTTGTAACCATAAGCAATGGGCGAGTCGATGTGCTTGAATTGCATGGAAACCTTTTAAATTTAATATCACAGTTAAATATGTATCGGCAGCGGGATCACGATCTTTAACGGCTTTTATATCATGGGCGACATGAGTAAGCATTCGATCACATTCAACAAAAGCCTGATCAAATAACTCCCGGATAGTAAATGCAGATACCACTGCGTCTGCCAGCTTATTAGCAACAATAAAGCTCAACGCAGACCCTAAGCACTCATGATTTAAAATGCATGAATACACATGACTTGCTAACAGAGGTTCACGGGTAACGACTTCATTTGCTTCGGTGCGGAGCTGTTGCCAAATTTCATGACGCATAGGACGGCCTTAGATTAATACGAAGATAAGCTTTTATGCAGTTTAACGGATTTCAAGTCAGATGTGTTAACGCTGCGGTTATTTGTTCTAGTTATTAGATATAACTAAATTTCAAAATCATTCTTTAATAATCTCATTATAGTTTTACATAATGAGTTACGACAGTAGATAAAATTAACGTGTAGCCATAAAAAATATAAAACTTTAAAATTCAATAACTAAACATCAATGACAGTTATACTGTCATATGACAAAATAACAACTGGCGTAAAGCTGACGGCGTAAAAAATAATAATAAACGCTAAATTAGCATCATCAACTTAATAAGGAATACGATGATGAACAATGACATACTCAATACAAAGAAACTAGGCTATAAATTTTACTTTCAAGATGGCGACGATCAAATAGCCTGCTTTGGCAGTTACTTCACCGGTAAGGAAGAAGTCTATATTAATGATGAGCTAGTTAGTGAAAAGCGAAGTATTAATGTCACAAGTAAACACCAATTTGAACTATCAGGTAATACTTTTAATGTTAAGTTTGAAATGCACAATATTTTAACTGGTAGGCTTGAGTGCTCACTGTTTAAAAATAAAAAGTTAGTTAAAAGCTTAGAGCAAACAACTTTATTTAGTAACCCTAAAAAATCAGCTCTTTTTATTGCTGGGTGTTTTGTTGTTGGTTTTACTGTTGGGTATATTATTTCAACATTAGCTTTGGGGAAATAATCATGCAATTAAACCCCAAAACTATAAAAGCATTAAGGCAAAAGCTTGATTGGACTCAACAACAGCTTGCAGATGCCTGTGACGTAAGTTTACGAACTATTCAACGGGTAAAAAAAGAAGGCGCAGCGTCTAAAGAAACCACCATGGCCTTGTGTGCAGTGTTAGAAGTACGTCAAGGTGAGTTAATAAAACTTGAGGAAAATACAGTTTCAGTTGCTCAGACACATACTTTAAATACGCAAAGTATCACAACAATTTTAGCGCTGTCGTCCATTGCCAGCTTTGCGCTTGGCATGATCACCGTGTTTTTAATTATGAAATAAGGAGATTTAAACTATGTCAAAGGAATCGCGAGGACACATCACCTTAGTGCTTATCGTCAGTGCAATTATACTTTTTGGATTAGGTGTAAAAATTGGCGCAATGTTATAAAAATGCCCCAAATTTGGGGCATCTAAATTAAGCTTCTTAGTTATTTAAATGCTCGTTATTCAAACACCTTATCTACAGCAAGTACTTCAATATTTTTCGCTGGTATTGCCAGTTTGTAATCAGCGATTACTTTATCCTCAGCAACTAATTCAGCTGGTTTCTCTGCATTATATACCATAGGGGATGTTTGCTCTGACGCTAGGCGCTTTTGCATATCTTTTCCGTCGCCGGTGATAAACACATACTGAATATCATCCGTTTGTAAGTTCTCTTTTATGACACGATTTACATCAGCTACTGTCAGTTTTTCAAGCTTGTTCGTTACATACTTTACGAAAGTATCGGTGTTGTAAAACTCACTATCTAGTGCATATCCTAATTGACGGTTTTGGCTTGCTACCATTTGCGGCACAAAGTTAATTAAGAAGTTACGCGTTGCGTCAAAGTCTTTTTCTGTCATGCCATTTTTGATTAACTTATCAAGTTCAAATAAAGCGGTACGCGTTGCAAAGTGAGCGTCATTGTTCGAGCGCAGCGGGCGAAGCCATACTTGAAATATTTGCTCAGAGCGGCCTAAGTTTGCGTCAGGCTTAGTCTGGAACATACCTCGTGGAAAATACTCAATATACGCGTAATCGCCGTAGTTCATACCGCGAGTTTGACGAATGCGCTCATAAAGATATGAGTTTGAACTGCGGTGCTCGCCAAAGTATGAGCGAACTAACCACAGTGCCGTCCAGTCTTCACTACTGCGAATGGTATCAATTGGGAAGCCAAACGATACCGCAGTCGATTGCGCTGATTTTTCTACAATTGTAGCATGATGACCTTTTAGCGCTGGTGCATCAGGAATCGATAAACGACTTTGCTGACCTTTAGGCAAAGCACTTAAATCGCTAAACATGGTTGCTTTAAGTGATTCAGGTACTGCGCCAATTAAACCGACAGTTAGTTTAGCTTGAGTAAATTCTTTCGCATAAAACGCTTTCACGTCATCAAGTGTTAATGCTTCTAAATCAGATAGATCACCGTAGTTATAGCTCTCATATGGGTGACCTTGATACAGCTTATGATAAAGCACTTCTTTACCTAGCTCTTCGTCATTTGAGGCTTTTAGGCCAGATTTTATGCCGTCGATGAGCTCTTTCTTAAGGCGTTTAAAGTCATCTTCTCTAAAGCCAGGATTTAGTAACTGCTCACTAACCAGTGCATACCATTGTGCAGCGTTATCTTTATGGACACGCCCTTGCAGCGAAATCATTTCTTTATCTATCTGATAACCAAAGCTACCTGCCAATGGATAAAGTGCCTGTTTAATGTCGTTGTAGCTCTTCGCCTGTGAACCACCTTGAGCAAGCATGGCCGCAGTGAGTGCAGCAACGCCTTTTTGACCTTGTGGGTCAGCCGCCGCTCCCGTGTTGAATAACCAGTTCACATCAATCAACGGCGAGCTATTGGTTTTATCAAGTACTTTAAAGTGACGCTCTTGCACTGTGTGCTTGCTAGCAACAAGGCTATTTAAATCCACTTTTTGCTCAAAGCCTGCCACTTTGTCAAGCGCTGACATAGTCACGGTAGTACGGCTACTATCGACAAAGTATTTATTAGCAATATCTTGAATATCTTGTGCGCTGATGCTGTCAGCCGTTGCATATAATTGATTGACGACTTCTGGGTCGCGTTCAAAATGCATATAACTGGCAAGGGTTGAACCTATAGCTTGTGATGAGTCTAGGCCGTTAATAAAGCTGTATTTAAGATTGGATTTTAAATCAGCTAACTTTTGGCTATCAACCAACTCAGTGCGAGCTTTTGCGTAGGTGCTATTAATTGCATCACGAGCAACCGCTAAATCAGCCTCATTTTCAACTTTCACAAAAACATGTAATAAGCCGGGATCTTTGGTATCAGGGTTATAGCTAAACATTTGGCTAGCAATTTGTTTATCAACTACTAACTCTTGATAAAGCTCTGAGTTGGTTGAAAAATAAAGCTGTGACAGTAAATCAAGCGCGGCTCTGTCTTTTTGCTTTGGCTGCCAGGCTGTGCCTTTATAAGATACTAATAACCAATGCCCTGGTAAGCCTTCGTTTTGCTCATGTATATATTTCGCCGCTTGCTGTTTTGGTTCGGTTGGAATATCAGCAACGAAATCGCCTTTTTGCCATTGGCCCCAGTGTTTTTTAACCATAGCCATAGTTTCAGCTGGATCAACATCGCCTACAATCACTAATGACACATATTCAGGTTTATAAAACTTAGCAAAAAACTCTTTACCGTATGCCATTTGATCCGGCATGGCTTCAATATCTGCAAAAAAGCCCATGGTGGTATGTTTATAAGTATGTTTTTCGAATGCTTCATTACGTACTGCAGAAAGTAACTTACGAACCGGGCTGGCATTATTTTTAAGGTATTCGCCTTTAACTGTTAATGCTTCGGTACGAAATTGCTCTTCTGAATAAGTCAGGTTTTGAAAAATATCCGCTTCAATTTCAAGTACTTTATCAAGATGTTGCTTTGAAAAGTTTAAGTGATAGTTAGTGTAATCATTGGTTGTATAAGCGCGATTATCAACCCCAGAATTTTTTAGAATATCAGAATACACATCTTGCGGATATTTTTCAGAGCCTTTAAACATCATATGTTCAAAAAAGTGTGCAAAACCGGTTTTACCTGCTTCGACTTCATTACGAGAACCGACAGAGACTGGAATTTGTAGTGATACCACATCAGGGTAATCAGTTTTCACCACCATAACGCGTAAACCGTTATCAAGCTCTTCTAATAAATAATCTTGTGAGAACACCCGATCATTACTACTGGCAACCGTTGACTGCTCAATCTCAACCTCTTTGACCATGTTTGAGCCGCTGTTACTTGCACAACCGCCCAGTGCAAGCGTTACCGCAAGGCTGGTTGCTAATAATTTAAATTTCATTGCTATCCCTTGTTAGTTGAATAAATTTCTTGTTTTTAGTCATCCGATTATGCAACAAAGCAAGTCAATATAAGACCCCTGAGGCAATTAATTATGTAAACAGTTGTGTAACACAGAACTCTTCATTCAGAGCAACATGAATAAAACTCACCTTCGTTGAAAAAGTTTCACTAAAAAAATCTATCTAGACGTCTAAATGGCTGCTATATTATTTGCCATAGACACTAACTTAGCTGGAATGAGGATTATGGCTTTATCACTACAAGAGAAAATTGAAGACACCAATCAGGGTGTGTACTTAATTGGTACCACCCCACCACGTATTGGTACTGATAAAGCGCAGCTTGAAATTATCGCCCAAAAGCTCTTAGCTCGTTTGCATGAAATTGAATACGATGGCGTGATTATTTATGACATTCAAGATGAAAGTAGTCGCACTGAGATGCCTCGCCCTTTTCCGTTCAAGCAAACGGTAGATCCTCGAGAATACAGTAACTTACTACGTAATTTATCGCATCAAGAAGTGATCACTTATAAAAGTGTTGCACAGCGCGGTGTGGCCGAATTTAAACAGTGGTTAAGCGAAACTAAAAACCAGTTTAATTTAAAAAACCTAGTATTAGTCGGTAGTCCATCATCTGACGGGGATATTAAATTAAGCCTGCCTGATGCTTATAAAGTCTTAAGCGAACAGCCTCAAGACTTCTTTTTAGGAGGCGTTACCATTGCCGAGCGCCACGCAAGTAAACGTAATGAACATGAACGCTTACTTGAAAAAACCACGCAAGGCTGTAAATTTTTTATCTCACAAGCTGTGTATAACGCGCAAGCAACCGTGGATTTGATCACCAGTTATGCGCGCAGCTGTAAAGCTCAAGGTATCGAACCTAAACGTATTATTCTAACCTTTACGCCCTGCGGCAGTGAAAAAACCTTAGAGTTTATGCAATGGTTAGGAATTTCCGTACCTGATGCAACTAAATGGCGGATGCTTGATTCGCAAAACCCACTGAGTGAATCTGTACGTATTTGCCGTGAAAACTTAGATTTAATACTAAGAAGTTGCGCGCATTTAGACGTGCCACTGGGGTTAAATATTGAAAGTTTAACCAACCGTAAAGAAGAAATTGATGCATCAATTAATCTTTACCGCTTATTAAAAGCGACAATGGAATTAAATCTTGCTGAAAAACAGATTGCTTAATAGAGTTAAACTTGAGCCTGCCCATTATTTTTAAGTGAACTAGTGTTCATGATTGTTGTTTTTTTAGGTAATTTTAAGTATTCTTGTATGCTAATTAGGTAATACTATTAAAAGGAATTTTAAATGCCATTAAATCCACAGGTGAAATAAGAAGTAATTAAAAACATTATAAAATATGAGAAAAAATTAATCACTTTTATCTAGACTCTCAGGGCTATGTAACCACAGGCGTAGGTCATATGATAAAAAACAAACAAGCTGCAACCCTGCTCCCAATGAATAAAGTAGTTAACAATCAACCGGGTCCTCCTGCAACTCCTCTAGAAAAGCAAAAAGAATTTGAAACAATAGCTAAACAAAAAAGAAATTATAAAGCTGAATGGTATAAGCAATTTACTACACTCATAATTAAAGATGTAGAAATTACACGCCAACTAGACAAACATATGGATTCTTTTTACAGAGAGCTTTCTACTCTATATAAAAAGTCTAATGGTTATTATGATGATTTTGATAAATTAGACAAAAATATACAAGTCGCATTATTTGATATGATTTTTAACTTAGGTGCAGTAAAAATTGTCACGAAGTTTACTGAGTTTGATAAAGCAATCAAAACTGGAGATTGGATTAAAGCAGCTAAAGAAAGCTATCGTCCTCAACTCAGCGCAGAAAGAAATAACTACGTAAGAGCAAAGCTATCTGCGGCTAACAGCATAAAGGTAACGACACCGTGAAAAACTTATCATTAGTATTATCGATATTTATCTGTGTTAGCTGCTCAAAATTATCTGCTAATGAAATAAAACCTAAATTATTTACTAATTATTTTACAGGTTTAGAATCTGAAATTGTGATGGATTACCAGAGCATTAAATTAAATTATGATTTAACTTTACGTTCAGAGAAGAATGTACACTTTTCTACCTGTAAACAAGTAGAAGAAACCGCTTCTGATGATATAGCAGTGAGCGAATTTCATTTGTTACAGATGTTGAAAGCGAACTGTGCCGCATTAAAACAGTACTCCCAAGCTAAAAGTTCAAACGTCAGTTATTTACAGGAAATTCTTGATAAAAAGGATATTAGCAATCTTCCTGCTACAGCTTCCCCTTATGTTAATAAACATGATAAAAGCCAAAGGCGAGGTAAAACACTAAGTGAATACCATAAAAAGTTTAATACATCATTGGACATTAGTGGAGCAATAAAGGTTGAGACAGAAACAGATCAGATGTTTTACTACGTTGTTGCCACAGGCGATTTCAATGCTGATAAAGTTCAAGACGCATTAGTTCGTATTGACTGGCAGGTAATTGATGCATTTGGTAAAGGGTTTAAGCTTATTATGGTTACGAAAAAATCCGCAGATAAACCATATGAAATAACTACACTAAATTGAAGTAAGAACCTTTAGCTGCGATTTTAATTTAAAAATTTATCTTTTTAGAGGGCACTCTAGCTTAGTAAAGTTATATCGCGCTTTATTATTAATACTATTGACTACTGAATTTAGCATATAAAACAATAAAGCTACGGCGCTCGTTTTAGCGCCGTGCTAGAGCTTTACTGACAGCTGATAACTAAAAACTGAAAGCTTTTATTTACGGCGTCTACTAGGTGCTCTTTGCCCTGTAATACGTTTTTTATCTCGGTCTTTTCGCGACTTATTAGAGTTTTTGCGATTATCTTTGGGCTTTTTATTTAGATCCGGTTCATAGCCCGCTAACCACTGCGGCGTTAGACGAGTATCAAGCAACACTTCAATTTCTTCAAGTAACCACTGCTCGTCAAGGCTGACTAATGACATCGCTAAGCCTTGCTCGCCAGCGCGCCCAGTGCGGCCAATACGGTGGACATAATCCTCAGCTATATAAGGTAGTTCAAAGTTAATCACATACTTTAACGACGCTATGTCTAGACCCCGAGCTGCAACATCGGTTGCCACGAGTACACGAGTGGTACCTTCTTTAAAATCTTGCAGTGCTCTATCACGTGCACCTTGAGATTTATCACCATGAATTGACTGTGTTTTTAAGCCATCTTTACACATTTCTTTGGCGAGTTGATCGGCCATTTGCTTTGTGCGAGTAAAGATCAGTACTTGGCGCCAGTTTTTCATGCCAATCATGTGCGAGACAAGCTCACGTTTACGGTCTTCATCAACCGCGTAAATGATTTGCTCAACTTCTACAGCCGCAGAATTACGTTTATTGACTTCAACAAGTTTTGGATCTTTTAATAACTTTTTACTGAGCTCAAATACACTATCGTCAAAGGTCGCTGAAAATAGTAAGGTCTGACGATCACTGGGAACATGGCGCAATATACGTTTAATTTCGTCAATAAAGCCCATATCAAGCATACGGTCTGCTTCATCAAACACCAGTGAATCAACACTAGATAGTTTAATGCTGCCTTTGATTATGTGATCCAGCAATCGCCCTGGCGTTGCCACTACAACTTGTGCATCTTTCATGGCTTTAATTTGCGGGCCAATACTGGCACCACCATAAGCAAGCGCGCCTTTAATATCAGTACCTTGCGCGTATTTTTCAAAGCTAGCAAAGACTTGCTGAGCAAGCTCTCGAGTTGGTGTCAAAATAAGTACTCGAGCAGTACCTGGCTCATCTTTACTTGGTGTATTAAGTAATTTATGTAACAGAGGTAATACAAAAGCAGCTGTTTTACCTGTTCCTGTTTGTGCACTCCCCATAACATCATGACCAGCTAAAATCAGCGGAATAGTTTTTAGCTGTATCGCCGTAGGGGTATGATATTGATTTTGTTCAAGTGCATTAAGCAGTACAGGATCGAGTTTTAACTCAGAGAAAGTAGTCGCAGACATAAGTTTAGCTTTGTGTAACAAATAATGGCGCTATTGTACGCCCAAAGCGAATAACAAAAAAGGCGCTTTGCAGCGCCTTTCTAAGCTTGCTAAATGTTCAAGCTGGTTTGAGGGTTTCTTTTCGTTGGTTATAGAAGGTAATTAGATCATCCACCGTATCTTGGCAATATTGTTGAATACCTGATACCAACATGTGCTTTTCACCACAGCCGACTTTTACACCATTTTCTAACAAGTTAAAGCGCAAAGTGATTTTCCCACGCTTGCCTGTATATTCAAAACTCGGCTCTGCGTATTCTAACGTCGGTGCATGGATCTCTAATGTATCGAGATTAATCAACATTGACTCATAGATAATCATAGGGCGAGCTGGGTTGATCATGACATCTTGATTGCCCATAAGTGGAATAATAACATGCGGAAAAGTTGTACCTGAAAACTCAACATAATTTTTTATTAGACTATCGGTGAGTGTTTGGCACTGGCTAGTTATACCTTCGCGCTTAACCTTCAGCATGACTTTATCGCCACTGGTAATATCAAACTCATCTGCGCCCTCAGGGAAGTTGAGTTTGGTATTCTCATCAACCATGCCGGCAAAGGTAAATTCCATTTTTTCACTGATGCCATAACGACTTAATACCAATGAAAATAATAAATCTCCAGGCACACAAAAACGTTTTGCATCTTTATCATGAAGTGGATTGTAATCATCAGCAACGCACTTTGCGAAACGACACCCTTGTTCACGAGAAATAGAGACATAATCAGCATGTTGCTGATAAAAAGGACTTAACATAGTTGTTCACTGCTTAAACTGCTTATAACCTGCCTATTCTACCAGATAAAATTACAATAGAGGTCGAATCTGTTAAACTTTTGTTTCAGATACAAAAAAGCCGCGATATCGCGACTTTTTTAATGATTTATTATAACTTATAAACCAGCACGTTCTTTAATTGCTGGTATTAATGCAGAACCGCCATGACCATTTGCTTCGGCCCATGCTATATCTGCTCCATCTTCTAAAGAGCTTTTAGATAAGTTTTTCACAATATATTCACCGGTATCTACGGCATTACTGGCAACTGCATGACGTAGCAAGTTAAGACCATTACATTGTACTGCATCATAAATATTACGAATTTTTACACGTGAGCTTTTTAACTTATCACGTAAACGGTTTTTATCGTCCGCAGCTATGTATTCACAGATTGAAACAGCTAACTGATCATCCGCTTTTACTGGCGCGCTAAAAGCAACAGAACCAGAAATAACAGCTGCAGCAATAACGAGTGTTGATAATTTTATCATTGTAGACCCTTGTGTAATACTTTATAACTACCCTAGTTGTTTAATATTGTATCAACCTATAAGCCTAACCGCAATAATGTTACTTAACTTTATCCAATGTGACAAATTTATAACCATAAATATTGTTATCATCCGGTTGATTATACAGCTCTTCTACAACTTGCCAGTTTGCTGATTGTTCGTAATCAGGAAACTGTGTATCTCCTGCAACATCAAGATCAATAAACGTTAAATAAAGTGTATCGGCACTTTTTAAAAATTGTTGATATATATTCCCGCCACCAATCACCATTACTTCATCAGACTCACACACCAATGAAATAGCGGCCTCTGGGGATGCTACAACATCAATTCCAGCTGCAGTGTAGTCAGTGTTTCGGCTAATAACAATGTTGCGTCGACCAGGTAAAGGGCGACCAATTGACTCAAATGTTTTGCGCCCCATAATTACTGGTTTATTCATAGTAACCGCTTTAAAATGCTGTAAATCAGCAGGTAAATGCCATGGCATATTATTATCTTGGCCAATCACTCTATTTTTAGCCATAGCTGCAATCATTGAAATCTTCACATTAAAACCTAATACTTTTTTATTAAACAAGAAAAAAGGAGCACCAGCTCCTTTTAAAATAATTTACTTTAGTCTAACGCTCATAGACAACTTCAACGTCATAATCGTCATCATCCCAACTATCCCAGTCGTCGTCATCATTCTTCTTAGTGGCATCTTTATGATAAGTATCCCATTTGAATTCAACTTCTTCATCTTCAATTGGCACAAATTTTTCTTTTGGCATGCTATCGAGTAGCGTCATGATGTTATGAATTAATGGTTGAGTATTTAGCTTATTAATTGCAGAAATATGATAAATATTTTCAGTCTCGCCTAACTCTTCAGCAATTTGCTCACATAGCGCCTGTGCTTCATCTTCAGGTAATAAGTCTATTTTATTAAATACTAACCAACGTGGTTTTTCAGCCAGCTTAGGACTGTACTGGTGCAACTCATTGATGATCGCAAATGCATTATCTACTGGGTTTGAACCATCGGCAGGCATAACATCGATAATATGCAGTAATACACGGCAACGCTCTAAATGTTTCAAGAAGCGAATACCCAAGCCAGCGCCATCAGAGGCACCTTCAATTAACCCTGGAATATCTGCAATAACAAATGATTTATTTGCTTCTGGACGTACCACACCTAAATTTGGAATCAGCGTAGTAAATGGGTAATCAGCTACTTTTGGTTTCGCTGCCGATACACTACGAATAAAAGTAGACTTACCTGCATTTGGCAAACCTAATAAACCAACATCAGCTAATAATAATAGCTCTAGTTTAAGGTTACGTACTTCACCCGGTGTGCCTAATGTTTTTTGACGAGGCGCTCGGTTAGTACTTGATTTAAAACGCGCATTCCCCAAGCCGTGGAAACCGCCTTTTGCAACCAAAATTCTTTGACCATGTTGAGTTAAATCACCAAGACCTTCTTGGGTATCAACATCCATGATCCGAGTACCTACAGGCACCATCACATATAAGTCATCAGCCTTTTTACCGGTACAGTTACGACTGCGGCCATTAGTACCACGTTCAGCTCTATGAAAACGCTCAAACTGATAATCGATAAGGGTATTTAAGTTTTCATCAGCTTGTAGATAAACACTACCACCATCTCCACCGTCACCGCCGTCTGGTCCACCATCTGGGACATATTTTTCACGACGGAAAGATACGATGCCGCTGCCACCGTCTCCAGCTTCTGCGCGAATTTCTACTTCATCTACAAACTTCATGATTACTCACTTTAGGGATTGGCTTGTTAATTTCACTATTATATACCTAAGCCAAGCTGATTGCAGGCTTGGCTTAGGTATATATTTATTTTCAAAACAAAAAACCCCGCAAAGGCGGGGTTTTTTAAGAACCGATTCTGATTACTCAGATACGATGCTTACGTATTTACGGTTTAAAGGACCTTTTTGTTCAAACTGAACTTTACCATCTGCTTTTGCGAAGATAGTGTGGTCTTTACCGATACCTACGTTTGTGCCAGCATGGAATTTAGTTCCACGTTGACGAACAATGATGCTACCCGCTAGAACTGATTCGCCACCAAAACGCTTAACACCAAGGCGTTTGCTTTCTGAATCGCGACCGTTACGAGTACTACCAGCTGCTTTTTTATGTGCCATTTCTAAGTACCTCTAATTAAGCGCTAATGCCAGTGATTTTAACTTCTGTGAACCATTGACGATGGCCCATTTGCTTACGAGAATGCTTACGGCGTCTAAATTTAACAACCTTAATCTTCTCACCGCGACCATGTGAAACAACCTCAGCTGTTATTTTACCACCGTTTACGAACGGTACACCGATCTCGATTTTCTCACCATCAGCAACTAAAAGTACTGAATCAAATTCAACTGCTGCACCAGTCTCAACGTCTAATTTCTCAAGACGAATTGTTTGACCTTCAGTCACACGGTGCTGTTTACCACCACTTTGGAAAACCGCGTACATAATTAACTCCGTCTGTGCGCCCTCAAATCGACGCAACTAAAATATTATTCAATAGGGCGCGAAGTTTACGCTAATGTGCAAAAACTAGCAAGCCTGTTTTATTAATTAAATGAATAAAAAATAGCTGCATTGAAGGCGATTCAATATTTTCACCTATTTTATATTAAATTGGCATTATGCCAAGCCTTTTTAGCGTTTCATGACAAATAAATTACACCACGAACAAACACGCGCTAAGAATAAAAAACAACCATGTTGAATTACCGTAAATTTTCTCAAATATAAAAGTTATCTTTACTAATTAAGGCTAAATTAAGCTACTTAACCGTGTTTTTTCAGCGAATCGTCACAAACTGTCGAGCAAAGCTGTTTTTTGTTGTACAATCAGCCCCGTATACCCATTAAAATTGGCTCGGAGATCAATGGATATAAAAGCTATCCAGGCGTTAATCGAAAACGATATGAATGACGTCAATCAACTAATTTACGCGCAAATGCGCTCTGATGTAGCATTAGTCAATCAACTAGGCTTATATATAGTAAACAGCGGCGGCAAGCGTGTTCGCCCTATGTTGGCTATTTTAGCGGCTAAAGCACTTGGTTATGAAGGCAAAGATCATGTTACTTTAGCAACTATTGTTGAATTTATTCACACAGCTACATTACTGCATGATGATGTCGTTGATGAATCAAATTTACGCAGAGGAACACCGACGGCAAATGCTGAGTTTGGTAATGCAGCCAGCGTACTTGTTGGTGACTTTATCTACACCCGCTCATTTCAGCTAATGGTTGGTATTGGTAAAATGCAAGTTATGCAAATACTCGCTGATGCAACCAACGTGATTGCCGAAGGTGAAGTGCTGCAATTAATGAACTGTAACGACCCTGATACCACCGAAGATAGCTACATGCAGGTAATTTATTCTAAAACAGCTAAATTATTTGAAGCTGCAACAGGCCTTGCTGCGATTATTACCGAAAAAGACGACTCGACACTGCAAGCGCTTAATCTTTACGGTATGCATTTAGGAACCGCTTTTCAATTAGTGGATGACGTGCTTGATTACAATGCTGATGCTGAGCAGTTAGGTAAAAACATCGGTGATGATCTGGCCGAAGGCAAACCTACCCTGCCACTACTTTATGCTATGCGCCACGGTAATGCTGAGCAAGTACAGTTGATCCGTGATGCCATTGAGCACAGTAATGGTATGGACCACTTAGAAGCGATTCTAAGTGCCCTCAATGAAACCAAAGCACTTGAGTTTACGATGAATAAAGCCAATGAAGAAGCTGATAAAGCGATTGCGTGTTTATCTGTATTAGATGAATCACCGTATAAAGAAGCACTCGTTAGCTTGGCTCGTATTGCCGTTGATCGTAATCACTAATAAACACCTAATGTATAAAAATCCTTCGAGCATAAAAAAGCCTGCAAATGCAGGCTTTTTTTATCAATCGACTTAGCAATTAAGCGTTGATGAAATCAACACCTTCTTGGATGTCTTTTTTCAGCGTATCAAGCATGTCGTTTTTAGCTTGCTCTTCAAATGCGCTTAGTTCACCGTAAGAAAGAATTTCTTCTACGCCGTTTTTACCTAAACGTACTGGGTGTGCAAAGTATGCAGCATCGCCATTTTCAACAGCAACGTAAGCGTAATCTACAACGTCTTCACCTTGTAAGCCTTTAACTAAAGACATACAAAAACGTGCAGCAGCAGCACCCATTGATAATGTTGCAGAACCACCGCCCGCTTTTGCATTTACTACTTCAGTACCTGCATTTTGGATACGTGGAGTAAGCGCAGCAACTTCTTCATCAGTGAAAGTAACGCCTTCAACTTGAGATAGTAACGGAAGGATTGTTGTGCCTGAGTGACCACCAATTACTGGTACTTTCACAGTTGCAACGTCAACACCTTTAAGCTCAGCTACAAATGCTTCTGAACGGATCACATCAAGAGTGGTAATACCGAAAACACGTTTCGCGTCGTAAGTACCTGCTTTTTTGAATACTTCCGCAACAATTGGCACTGTGCCATTTACTGGGTTAGTGATAATACCCACTAATGCTTTTGGACAGTTAGCAACAATACCTTCTGCTAATGTTTTAATAATACCAGCATTAACATTAAATAAATCAGCGCGGTCCATACCAGGCTTACGTGGCATACCAGCAGGGATAAGAACGATATCACAACCAGTTAACGCTTGATCTAGTGCATCAACACCAAAGCCTGCAACTTTAACGTCTGTTGGGATATGAGAAAGATCAACAGCAACACCAGGAACAACTGGAGCAACATCATAAAGTGATAATTCAGAACCAGCTGGTAAGCCTGTTTTTAATAATAAAGACAACGCTTGGCCGATACCGCCAGCAGCACCTAATACAGCAACTTTCATTGGAATTCTCCGTAATTTGAGGTAGGAAATATTTGTGGCTCTAAAGATAATGAAATTAACGACTAAAGACAAATTTATCCTGCTTATTTCACATATAATTTAGACCATAGTTGTAAACTTGCTGGTTTACAGCACTAAAATCCATCGCAAAAGCAAACAACTACTGCATAAGTATGCAATATTGTGTACAATTAGCGCATCACTTATGAATAAGAACCTATAATATGCAACCACAAGATAAACAAGAAGCATTAGTAAAGGCCTTTAAGGCACTTTTAAAAGAAGAAAACTTTGGTTCACAAGGTGAGATTGTTGACGCCCTAAAAGAGCAAGGCTTTGATAATATTAGTCAAAGTAAGGTGTCGCGGATGTTAAGCAAGTTTGGCGCGGTACGCACTCGTAATGCCAAACAAGAAATGGTCTATTGTTTGCCTGCTGAAATGGGCGTACCTACAGCGAAAAGCCCATTACGTCAGTTAGTGATTGATATAATGCATAACGAAATGATGATCATTATTCGAACCAGCCCAGGAGCTGCACAATTAATTGCTCGACTATTAGATTCATTAGGTAAAGCAGATGGCGTACTAGGCACCATTGCTGGTGACGATACTATTTTTATCGCTCCAGCTAAAGTATCTGAAATTGATGTAACTCTTGAACGCGTGCGTATTTTATTTGATACGGTATAAGTCTACCGATTCAAACTTTTTACAGCTGCTTTAAAAAGTTAATTGATGGGGCAAAAAACGCAGACCCCATATCGGCTTGAGTAAAATCAAGCCAATGATCGTAGCAATCGCCATCACCTAATCGACTTCGTAATACTTGCTCAAATGCATTTCCCTGTGCTGCATAACTAATCGCTAATATACCCTGTTCGTAAACGTCACCATAAGGCATGTTTTGATTTAATTGCAGTGGTTGCCCTTGCTCATCTTTTAACTCAGTGCGTACAGCATGACTATTTTCAGTCGCTGGCATAATCAAGGTATTATCTAAGCGAGTGCGTCCCATTATTTGTTCTTGCTCACTCAGTGGTAGGTTTTGCCACACACTTAAATCATGCTTATAGCGCTGTATATGTACGTAACTGCCTTGATCTTCAAAATGGTTGGGGTTATTGATTAACGCTGTGATGCGCTTTTGGCGACCATGAGGAGTGTCACCACCGAGTATAAAACCGTTAAAATCGCGACCATCTAAAAATCGAAAGTTTCGCACTTGCTCAACCAATTCAACATCGGGGGCAAATAACTTGAGAATTTGCAAAGCAAATAAATGGTTTACATCTTCCCTATCGGAACGAATTTGGACAAATAAATCAAAAGGCTGAGCCCCCATAATATGATCATTATGAGTAATATTAGGAAAGCTCTGTAATTCACTAGGCAGAAATTCAGGCAGAATGTGCGGCCAGTACTGTGCCCCCACAGCAACTAGGCTGGAGAGCATCGATTCAGAAAACTGATCTGAAAACTCATCTTGGATAGCGCTAACGTATTTTAATTTTTTGCGTAATGACTCATCGTGGCCATCAAATACATTAAAAAACAAATGTAAACCGTGCAAGTTTGCTTCAGCACAAATTCCAGATTGCGCTTGCGCCATGGTATTTCCTTAACTCAAAGTCTCATACACGGCGTTTTTAATGAAATTAAAAATACTAAAACACTTAATCTGCGAAAAAGTTAACCGTGTGTGGTGTTATTTTTATTGTCACCTACTCATTTGCTAAAATGATTGGCCCAACTAAGCAGCAACTTCAATTTATTGTCCATCGAGCATAACCTTATACACAAAATGCAGAACAACAAAACGATGATTTAAAATAGTCACCGTATTTGCACTACAGCCTTGTGATTGAAAAGGTATTAACTCAAGATGGTATGGGCGAACATAAAGTTACCCAACTTGCTTTACTCGACGATAAGTAACTAATGACTCAGCCCCCGTAAGCATTACTATATTCAGTTGCTGTTAATACATCTGCACCTAAGTATATGCCCTGACCAAGAAATTCTGCAACTACCTTTGAGCTTGAAGCGCTAAATAGCGGCTCAAACGTGTCTTGTTGAGCAATTTCCCCACAATTCATAGCCGCTTATTTATCGGCAAGTCGCATTTATTTTAAAGAATTACAAAGCGCCTTAATAGATATTGGTTTTTAATCATTTAAGGGATATATGCAATAAACTTAAACCATATACGATTAGAAATCGTCTAAGCAACACTACAATTACATCCACTATTAAAGGCAACCACGCCCATAATGGAAATCACTTGTGCGATATATCTCACGGTTATGACAGCTATTGAGTATAAAGCATCATAAAAAAAGTCTAAAAATAAACTAACCACATGAAATATAATAACTATTATTAAATTTCAAAATAATGACTGTATTTTCGTTACTATTTTTAGCCTATTTTGTTTGCAGATACTCTCTATACTTACTTCATCGGTTAAGCAGTGACGCTTAAATGAGTAAACGGACAAGGAATGATTACTCATAAACCTCGAATTAAAGGTTACGTTAGGAAAAAATGGATTCACGGACAGGCTCAGGATGAGTAGCACTAAGGATAGTAAATATACGGACAGCGTCAAGATGATGCGAAAAGGAATAACAACAGGGCTCGCAAGAGAGTTGTTAGACAGGATGTTATAAAAGCGGACAGATGGACAGGCCCTGAAGGGTATCACAATGGAACTGTTAACTAAGGGATAGCATCAGGACGATGCGTAAAGGACCGGTAATAGAGATTACCAAAAAGGATAAAAAGGAAGCACATAGGACAGAGGCACGGATAGCCTATATCACGCAGAACGAATAAGTAACAGTGTGATCACATGGATTAGTAAAGTTTAGGAGTTGATTAAGTTCAATTGCAGGATGCAAAAAATTAGAAGATTCCGCAAGCGCGACTAGCGATAGTTCGCGCTTTTCTTTTGCCCAAAAATACCCTCTGCTTAACTACTACTTGCCAATTAACTCGCTCATTAATACTCTCGCGTCTAATCTAATACGTTATTGATTGTGTATAAGCGATGACTTCTCTAAAATAGCGCGCTCATAAATCATTGAGGTCGGCCGTGTTAATTAACTACAATCCTCCATTAGATCCGTATTTAACCATTTTATTTCAAGATGATGATTTACTGATCGTCAACAAGCCCAGTGAACTTTTGACTGTGCCGGGAAAAGATCCTAAACACGCCGATTGTTTGATAGCTCGCGTTAACCGTGTTTTTCCTACGGCAAAAATAGTTCACCGCTTAGATATGGCAACCTCTGGAATTATTTGTTTAGCAATGCATAAAGCGGCTCATCGTCATTTAAGTATGCAGTTTCAAGAACGCCAAACTGCAAAGCGCTATGTTGCACGAGTGTACGGTAAACTAGAGCCATTAACGGGATCAGTCAATTTGCCGCTGATCTGTGATTGGCCAAACCGCCCTAAGCAAATGGTTGATCATGACAAGGGGAAGCCCTCTTTAACTCATTACACTGTACTGGAGCATGAGCTGCACGCCACTCGTGTGGAACTTACCCCTATTACCGGACGCTCACATCAATTACGTGTGCATATGTTGTCATTGGGACACCCTATTTTAGGCGATAGGCTCTATGCTCACCCTGATGCACTGGCTGCTGCCCCGCGCTTGCAATTGCACGCACAAATGCTACGGCTCACTCACCCGGGAACAGCACAAATTATGACTTTTGAAGCTGAGCCAGAGTTTTAATTACGAGCTTAAAATCACACTAAACTTTTTGCTGTACACGCCGATAACAACTTATTGATTCATCGTGGTGGTTTATATGGCTATCGGCAAACAGTTTAAAGTATGGCAATTAATTAGTTTGGTTTCTGGGACTTTCTTGGCCATGCCAGCCCAAGCAGCCGACTTTATTGCACCCACACCATGGTCAACAATCAGCAGTAATGATTTATCACGCCTAATGCCGCAAGATGAACTAAAACCGCTACTCGCTGGTGATACTGAGTTTTTAAGTTTATATCGCCAACACATGAGTGCCCAGCAGCGCGGTGTGGTATTGATTATCCCTGATTGGCAACACTTACCTACCAATAACAACGGGCTCAACTTTTTACGCACGCAACTTAACGATTTAGGCTATGCCACAATTGCCATGACGGTACCCGATATTGATTGGCAGGCAGCGCCACCTGCGGATGAAAGTGAAACAACTGAACCTGCAGCGGCTAAGCAAACTACAAGTTCAGACAATGGCGAACCATCAGCTGACACAGCCACTCCTGTTGTACATGTTGATGCTATCGCTCATATAAGCAATGCGATAATAGATAATTATAAACTCAACTTAATTGCACGCTTTAATGCGTTGTATCAAAGTGCATTGGATGAAGATGGGAAAATTGTTGTTATTGCACAAGGTGCCTCTGCGGGAGTATTGCTCGAACACTATGGCGAATATCCAAATACCAACATAGATGCATTTGTCAGCCTTAGCAGTTATTTACCAAACAGTAAACGTAACCAACAACTTAACGCGATTATATCGACTATTAGCCCGCCGTTATTGGATATTTACTACAACATAGATAACCCGGACTTACTGCTGAGTGTGGCGGATAGAAAACGCTGGGTTAAACGTCACAGTAAATATGATTACCGCCAACGTGAGCTGTTTGGTTTGCGCTCTGAGCCTGAGCAACATGAGCGCTTGACCAAAGAAGTAGACGGGTTTTTACGCCGCCTTTTTTAAATATTCGTAAGCGGCTTGAATATCTTGGCTTTTCTTGACTGCCAGTTCCATCATATGTTTAGGTAAACCTTGAGAAACTAATTTATCAGGATGGTGCTGCGCCATTAATTTACGGTACGCTACTTTTACTTCTCGTTCACTCGCCTCATTATTTAGCCCCAGCAAAGCCAGCGCTTGAGTACGGCTCATGCCACTATTTGGCGGTACATGATGCCCTGAGCCTTCACGATAACTGCTGCTTTGCCCTTGTTGACGTTGTTGCTGCTGTTGATAGCGTTGTTGTTGCTGACGAAATGAAAATTCAGCTTGGTAACGTTTAAGTACAAATGCAAAGTGAGTTTTAGAGATCCCTAATAACTTACTTACCTCTTGGAGTAGCTCCTTTTCTTGCGCAGCTAACACCCCATCAGAAAACGCCATTTGGATTTGAATTTCTAAAAACAGTTGTAATAAATCATGGCGACGAGCAAAACGCTCTTTAAAATCGAAAACAGTTTCTTTTAATGAAAAATCAGCGTCTTTTCCCGTTTTAAACGCATCTTGTGCCTCTTTGCGATCATCACCAGTGAGTCCCATTTCATCCATAAATAAACTGGCAGCACGGATGTGGGTTTCGCTTACGCGGCCATTTGACTTAGCAATGTGCCCCATTACTCCAAAACAGCTGGTAAAAAATAACGCTTGGCGCTGATTAATATCATCATCGCCTTTAAATAAGCTTGAAAAGCCGCCGGCTTTATCAAAGTTCTGCTTTAAACTCTTGTCAAACATATGGCCCAGGTATAAGCCTATAAATAAGCCTATAATACGCCCAAACATAAAGCCAAAGCAGGCACCTAAAATTTTACCCCACATGAGGCGCTCCTATTATATGTGAATTACTTAATGAGTTTTTTGTTGCTCTATCAACAACTCATTCAATTGAGCTAATCGTTCTGGAGTTCCGATATCGTCCCAGTTACCTATGTACAGCTCCGTAGAGACAACATGCTCAGCCAATTTACTTTTTAATAATGGCCCTAAGCGATGAGTACCCGCTGTAATTCCTGCAAAAAATTGCTGATGAAAGCGACTAATACCAGAAAATGTATACTTGGGGCTATCTGCGCTTAGATGACGCAACGTAAAGTCACCATTTGGGTTGTGGGCTGGATTTTCAACCAACACAATATGTGCCTCGCCCGCATCTAAGTGAATATGCAGTAATGAACTAACATCATAGTCGGTAAATATGTCGCCATTAATAACAATAAATTGCTCACCAAGCAAAGGTAATGCTTGAATAATACCACCTGCAGTTTCTAATCCCTGCTCAGGCTCTTGGCTATACTCAATATGTACTCCAAGCTGGCTACCATCGCCAAAGTAAGCACGGATCTTATCTCCTTGCCAAGCAAGGTTTATAATAAAATCAGTGATCCCTGCTGTTTTTAGTCGCTCAATATGATGCTCGATTAATGGTTTTCCTTGCACCTTTAACATAGGTTTAGGTAATTCTGCGGTAAGTGGCATCATTCGCTGACCGCGACCCGCGGCTAAAATCATCGCTTTCATTATTTAGTTGGCACTTTATTAAGTGCGACTAAGGTAGCAGGAATAATCTTACTGTTGATCCATTTACCCAGCTCCACCAACGATGAATGATCTTGCGCCACATCACTAATGTAGCGCAGTGTCGGTAATACATTATCCATATAACCGAGTTTACCATCGCGTAAATTTAACCGGCAAAAAATACCCGCCGCTTTTAAATGGCGTTGAATACCGGTTAAATCAAACCATTGTTTAAAGGTTGCAAAGCTGATGTTACTGAGCAAGCCCTGTTGCTCAAACTCAGCAAATGCATGCTCAAGTAAGTATTCAAGTTCATCGTGAGGAAGTTTAAAATAACAATCACGCAGTAACGATACCAGGTCATAACATACCGGGCCTTGCACGGCATCTTGATAGTCAATAATTGCCCATTGCTGTTCACTGTGCATAATATTACGGCTATGAAAATCACGGTGTACGGTGACGCTAGGTTGCGCGAGTATATTTTCAATTAATAACTCACAGCTCGTTTGCCATAAATTACGTTCTGCAGCAGTAACTTCTAGCTCTAAAAATCTCTCTACCAACCATTCTAAAAAAATACTTAGTTCTAATTCTAAAAATGCCCGATCAAAATCTTTCATGTGCTCAACAGGCGGCATTTTTGCCCATTGTGCACTAAGTTTTATAAGGTGTTTATAGTGATTGATACGTTCTTTATCATCCAGCATATCAGCAAGATGTGTGTTGCCTAAATCGCTTAATAAGAAGAACCCTTGCTTTTCATCAGCATGTAATATTTTTGGTAGTTTGAAACCATGCTCAGAAAAAACTTTGTTGAGTTCTATATAAGGAGTGTTATCGAGCTTAGCTGGATCTGAGTCCATAACTATATAGCTATCTTGACCGCGATTTAGGCGGAAATAACGACGAAAGCTGGCGTCTCCGGTGATCGCAGCTAGCTGGTATACTTCATCTTCGAAGTGCGGATTTAAAAACTGCTGTAAACTTTTATAACGATTCATTTTACAAGATATCTATTTTTCACTAAGTCAATTACTGTATTTGCCATTGTTTTCCTTTATTATGTCATTCTTACATCCAACGACAGCATATTAAGGTTAATAAATGAGCAAAACCTGGGGCATGATGATGCTAAGTGTGATCAGCGCACCATCGTTCGCCGAAACTGAACTGACACACAACTTTTGTGGCAATTCAATGCAAACCAGAGCTTGGCAACCGCTTGCTGGCCTTGACTTAGGCATGATCGATATCCGTTCAGATGATATTGAACTGCTTGGCACCCAAAGCGCAGAATTTACCGGTAATGTTGATATTAACACCCTTACTATGAGTTTGTCCGCACAAAGTGCGCTAATTGACAAACAGCGTGGGTTACTTAATGCAACTGGCCCTATTACTTACCGTGACACTATCAGTGAAGTAAATAGCTCAGGTCTTAATGCTGATTTAAATAGTTCTGAAATCAGCCTACTTGGTGCCGATTATAAGCTGACGGATCAACAAGCACACGGCGGTGCAGAAAAGCTCACCATTAATAAGTCTGGCTTAGATCTGCTGAACGCAAGCTTTACTACCTGTCCAAGCGATACGCCCGTGTGGGCAATTCAAGCTGAACAAATTTTATTATCCCGTGAAGAAGGCTGGGGCGAAACCCATGATATGGTATTACGTATTATGGATACGCCAGTACTTTATTTACCCTATTTCACTTTCCCAATTGATAATCGAAGAAAATCAGGCTTATTAACACCCAATATTTCCAGTTCAGATCGCTACGGCGTAGAAACTGTTACTCCATATTATTGGAATATTGCACCAAACTTTGATGCCACGATTACACCTCGCTATATGTCTAAAAAAGGCTTACAGCTGCAAACCGAGTTTCGTTATTTAAGTGATATCAATGAAGGTCTCGTAGCACTTGAATACCTTGACAAAGACGACTCCGAACCAGAACTCAAAGAGCGCTTTCTATTTCACTGGCAACAACAAAGTTATTTTGCCGAAAACTGGCGTGCAAATGTTGATATAACCAACGTCAGCGATGATAACTATCTCACTGATTTGGGTTCTAATTACGCAACACGTACTGACACCCAACTGTATCGTACTGGCTCGTTATCACACTTAGGTGATACTTGGCGTACAGATATTAAAGTACAAAACTTTGAAGTGCTCGGTGATCATCTTGAATCGTATGCGGCATGGCCACAAATTAGCTTTTCACAAACAGCACCATTTAGTTTTCAGGATATTGAACTGACCCTAGACGGTGAACTGAGCCACTTTACTAATGATACGGCAATCATAGAAAAAGCCACTCGGGTGCACATCGAACCCAAAGTAAGTTATGGTTATCAAGAGCATGCTTGGTCGTTTTTATCTGAATTTAGCGTACTGCACACTAACTATAAGCAAGAAGGTGATTTAGCTAATACCGATTATGCTAAATCAGTTTCACGTACCTTGCCTAAAGTGCGTTTATACAGCCAATTAAACTTTGAGCGTGATACCACTATCTTCGCTGATGATGGGATTCAAACCTTAGAGCCACAAGTGCAATATTTGTATACACCAAATAAAGATCAATCCGATATAGGTTTATACGATACGACAAAACTACAAGATGATTTTTTTGGTTTATTCCGTGATAGTCGCTTCTCAAGCGTTGATCGTATAGCCGCAGCGAATCAATTTACATTAGGTGCAACCACGCGTTTATTTAATAATAAAAACGAAGAATTGTTTAATTTTAGTGCCGGTCAAATATTTTATTTAAGTGACTCTGCCAAGCCAACATCACAAGGGTTAAACTCAGATACCAACTATAATGCCTTGTTTGCCGCACAAACCATGTTACATTGGCACCGCCGCTGGTATTTATCAGGCGGAATTCAGTATGACACCGATGGAAAGCAGATTATCCAGTCAAATGTGACTTTAGATTATAAAGGTGACGATAATCAGCTGGTACAATTGAACCATCGCTATGCAAATGATGTCTCAGGCAATACAATCGAACAAGTTGGCTTTTTTACTAGCATTCCGCTCAGTGATCAATGGCAGTTTGTAAGTAGCTATCACCGCGATTTAGAAAGCGGTCGTAGTGTCGAGGTGTTCAGCGGATTGCAATATGAATCCTGCTGTTGGGCCTTTCAAATTACCGGTCGTCGCCAAATCGCAACTGATTTAAATCAAGCGATAGGCCAAGAACAAGCCACTTTTGATTCAAGCATTGGGTTTAATATTGTCTTAAAAGGGTTAGGTAGTAAAAGCCGTTATGATGCACAAAAATTATTACAACAAGGTATTTTTGGCTATCGTAGACCGTATTTTCTTAATAACTAGTATTACCGTACTATTAGCAAGAGTATTAGAAAAAGTATGAATTTAAAAAAATTATTAGCATCAGCATTTTTGACGCTTGGTTTATACCAAAGCGCTTTCGCAGCCCCTGTTGAAATAGACAAGGTGGTTGGTATTGTAAACCAAGGGGTTATTTTACAAAGTGAAGTTGACACCATAGTTAACCGTGTAAAAACCCAAGCCAAAGAGCAAGGACAAGAATTACCTTCGGATGATACGCTACGCATTCAAGCAATGGAGCGCTTAGTAAATCAAGCGCTGATGATGCAATTAGCCGAGCGTATGGGGTTAGAAATCTCTGATAGTCAACTGGATCAAACTTTGGTTAGTATGGCTAAAGAACAAGGCGGAACAATTGCAGACTTGCGCCGTACGATTGAAGCGTCAGGCGAGAGTTTCCAGTCTTATCGTGAAGAAATTCGTAAAGAAATTACTACTCAACAAGTGATGCGCGCAAACGTAGATCGTCGTATTTATATTAGCCCGCAAGAAGTTGATAACCTTTTAAAAATAATGGAAAGCCAAGGTCAAAATACGGAAGAGTATGACATTGGTCATATCCTCATTGATATTCCAAATAATGCCACTGCAGATGAAATTTCTGATGCAAAAACTCGTGCCGATAAAGTCATCGAATTTTTACGAGAAGGTAAAGAATTCAAACGCATCGCTATTTCATCATCAAGTGGTTCAAAAGCTCTTGAAGGTGGTCAGCTAGGTTATATGAGTATCAATGAAATGCCGTCATTATTTGCTGAAGCAGTTAAAGGCACTAAAAAAGATGCCATTATCGGCCCGCTACGCTCTGGCGCTGGTTTTCATATCATTAAAGTGCAAGATATTCGTGGTCGCCAGGTTGTTGAAACAACTGAAGTTCGTTCTCGCCATATCTTAATCAAGCCGTCAATTATCTTAAGTGAAGAAAAAGCCCGCAATATGCTAAATGGTTTTGCCAAAGAGTTACGCGCAGGTACAGCTGATTTTGGTGAGCTTGCTAAAGAGTATTCAGAAGATCCAGGCTCTGCACTTAAAGGTGGAGAGTACGATTGGACAGATCCTACAACCTATGTGCCACAGTTTAGAGACGCCCTACTATCACTTGATAAAAATGAGATCAGTGACCCGTTTAGAACCACATTTGGTTGGCATATAGTGCAGCTATTAGACAAACGCATTGCTGATAAAACCGAACTAGCTAAACGTAACCGTGCTCATGGCATGCTCTTTAATCGTAAATTTAAAGAAGAAAGCTTTAACTGGCAGCAAGAAATGCGTGAGCAAGCCCATGTTGAAATTTTCCCAATTGATGAATAACCAATGATTCTACGTATTGCAATTACTCCCGGCGAACCTGCCGGGATCGGCCCAGATTTACTGTTGCAACTTGCACAGCATGATTGGCCTGCGCAGCTGGTTGTGATTGCTGATAAGCAGTTATTACAACAGCGAGCCAAACAGCTTGGTTTAACAATCAATTTAATTCCATTTGATGAAAACGCAGCAGCAGCAATCGCTCCAGCAGGGAGTGTCTATCTGCACCAAGTTGATTTAGGTGCCGAAGTTGAAATGGGTGTATTAAATGATGCCAACGGCCAATACGTACTCGATACTTTACGTATCGCGTGCGAAAAAAATATGAATGGTACGTTTGCTGCGGTTGTAACTGGCCCTGTTAATAAAGGTATTATCAATAAAGCTGGTATTTCATTTAGCGGCCATACCGAATACTTTGCCCAGCAATCAAACACCCCTGATGTGGTGATGTTGTTAGCTACTGAAGGCTTAAGAGTTGCACTAGTGACCACGCACATCCCACTAGCTTATGTATCACGTGCTATTACAAGTGAGCGTTTAAGTAAAGTTGCGGGTATTTTAAACCATGATTTACAAACTAAATTTGGTATCGAAAAACCACGTATTTTAGTCTGTGGGCTTAACCCTCATGCGGGTGAAGATGGCCATTTAGGGCGTGAAGAAATTGACACCATCACCCCAACCATTGAACAGCTAAATAGTGAAGGTATGAATTTAATCGGGCCATTGCCTGCTGATACCTTGTTCCAAGACAAATATCTATCACAAGCTGATGCTGTGCTGGCAATGTATCACGATCAAGGTTTACCTGTGCTAAAATACAAAGGTTTTGGCAAATCGGTTAATATCACCCTTGGTTTGCCGTTTATACGCACCTCAGTTGATCACGGTACGGCGCTCGATTTAGCCGGTACTGGTGATGCTGATGTTGGTAGTTTTGAATTAGCGATCCGCGAAGCAATTAAGCTCGCCCATGAAAAAGCACAAAATCAATGACAGATAAAGTACATTTAGGACACCGCGCCCGCAAACGTTTTGGGCAAAACTTTTTATGTGATGAGATGATCATCGATAAAATCGTCACCGCGATTGATCCTAAACCTGAAGATAATTTAGTTGAAATCGGTCCTGGTCTAGGTGCTATCACTGAACCGGTAAGTGAGCTAAGTGGCCACTTAACGGTTGTTGAGCTAGATAAAGATTTAGCCCAGCGCTTAACTGAGCATCCTTTTTTAGGGCCTAAGCTTACTGTGCATCAAGGTGATGCAATGAAATTTGATTTTTCAAGTTTGATCAAAGCTGACCGCAACAAACTAAAAGTGTTTGGTAATTTACCGTACAATATTTCAACACCGTTACTGTTCCATTTATTCGAGTTTGCCGACAACATTGAGCATATGCATTTTATGCTACAAAAAGAAGTGGTAAAACGCATGGTAGCAGGACCTGGTAGTAAAACATTTGGTCGCTTGAGTGTAATGACACAGTATTACTGTAATGCAATGCCTGTCATCGAAGTACCACCAGAGTGTTTTAAACCAGCACCGAAAGTTGATTCTGCCGTTATTCGTTTAATACCGAAAAAGCCAGAGCAACGTACAGCAAAAAGTACTAAAATTCTTAACACTGTGTGTTTAGAGGCCTTTAATCAGCGCCGCAAAACACTGCGCAACAGCTTAGCTAATTTACTCACCGCAGATGAATTAACTAGCATTGGTATAGATATCACGTTGCGTGCTGAAAGCCTTTCGTTACAACAATTTATTGATATAGCTAATTGGATTTATGACAACAAGCAGTAATTTGGGCTCACCCATCAAAGTATCGGTAGAAACATTTTATGTTGAGGGTCAATCACAACCTGAACTTGATAAATATGTATTTGCTTATTCCGTTACCATTAAAAATCACAGTCTATGCAGCGCAAAGTTAATTAGCCGCTATTGGTTGATCACTGATGCAAATGGTAAAGAAATCGAGGTACAAGGTGAAGGCGTAGTCGGTGAAAAACCAACTATTGGTCCTGGTGAAAGCTATAAATATACCAGTGGTGCAGTGCTAGATACTCCCGTAGGAACGATGCAAGGTTATTACACCTTGAAGAATGAGTTCGGTACAGAGTTTGATGCACCTATTAATGTTTTTCGTTTATCACTGCCTAATATTTTACATTAAATAACCTGAAATCGGGTTAAGATATTTATTAACGCATTGATTTAATGATATAACTAGCCTTTAAGCTGTCCTGTCGGAGATTTTCAGAGATAACAAGGCGAATTTACGCGTCAATAGCTGGCCTATTGCAAGTAGATTCAACGCAGTTAGCGTTGAAAATAGCCACAGGAGATAGATTTATTCTCCCGAATTTAGGTTAAATAATGGCAAATTATGCGATAGGTGATCTACAAGGTTGTTATAAAGAATTTCAAGCTTTGTTGCTGCAAGTTGACTTCAACCCAAGCAAAGATCACCTTTATTTAGTGGGCGATATTGTCGCCCGCGGCCCCGACTCACTTGCCTGCCTAGATTATATATATACACATCAAGATAGCATCACCGTTACCTTGGGTAATCACGACTTACACCTGATTGCCAATTACATGTTAGATAAACCCGCTAATCCTAAAGACAAGCTCACCGCCCTGCTTGATTCCACAAAGCTACCTGCTTATATAGCCATGTTACAACAGCAACCACTTGCTTTATGGCTTGAAAAAGAACAGGTATTTATTAGCCACGCCGGTCTCAACCCCGCATGGTCCATTGAGCAGGCTCTGCAACATGCTCAATTTGCTGAATCCTGCTATCAAGGTGAGAATGCGCGCGATTTTTTCAAACATATGTATGAGCAGCACCCTAGCCTTTGGAGTGAACAACTCAATGACTTTGAGCGGTTTCGTTATATTATAAATTACTTTACTCGAATGCGATTTTTAACCCTTGATGAACAATTAGAGTTAAGCTATAAAGGTGGTATTGCTAACGCTACTGCAATGATCCCTTGGTTCAAGCACCCAAGATTTACAACTTTTAAACAACATATTGTTTTTGGTCATTGGGCTGCTCTTGAAGGTGTAACCGATCATGAAAATATCTACGCTTTAGACACTGGTTGTGTGTGGGGTGGAGCTATGACCTTGCTAGAATTAAAAAACAAACAATTATTCAGCATTAATTCAGCTAATTCTATCTAAATAACCTGAAAAAAAACTCATCTTCTGTTAGATTTAAAGTTATAAATGTTAAAAGTAATTAAATTTAATTACTTAACTTATCCGCAATAAAGCCGATAAAGTCTAATTGCTACTCTCTTTATGGAATTTTTATATGAACTTAACTGTCAGCCAGCGTATTTGGGGTGGTTTTATTTGTATCACCTTATTACTTCTTTTAATTGGGGGTAATTCACTGTTCAGAATCGCAAATATTAATAATTCAGCGCAGCAAGTAAATCAATTATCATTGCCTGCACTGGAACAAAGTTCTGAACTTCAGGTTGAGTTTATCTTAATGAGTAAAGCTGCCCAAGCAAGCTTTTATACCACTTCAGCTGCAGAGCTTGCGCCAATTGAAAAATCAGTGTTCGAACAAAAACAACGCTTTGATAAATCTTACTCGCAATTACGACAAGTTGTCAGTGACAATGCTCAACTAAATCAAAGTAGTCAAAGCGTGGAACGAACTTACAAAAGTTTTATTAAATTAGTAGAAGATTTATTAAAAGATAAAAAAACTCAATTAGAACTCAATAAATCATTACGAGCACAGTTAGAAACTATTGAGCTTGCTGCAGAAGATGCTAACTCTGTGGTTTTGGATATTATCGATATTGATGGTTTAGAAAGCAGTGATAGCAGAGCCTATCAAGCAGCTAATAAATTAGAAAATAACTTTTTATCTTTGGTGACTAACAGCACTGACATGCTGACAGTTAAAACCCAAAATACCTTAGATATCGTCAAAAATGAGCAGCTTTATTATTTAGAAGAAATTGAGCGTAGTTTAAAGCTACTCAAACCGGTTGTTGAAGCCGCTGAGCCGGGTTTATACAACGATCTAAACAACTACTTTGTCTCTATTCGCGATAACATTCTCGGCAACAATAGTATTTCAGCTAATAAAAAGCGTTTAATTGATGTGATCGCAATGACTGAAACGGAACTTACTGAGGCAGAGCAAGCTACGGCAACTGCATTAAAACAACTCAACGAGTTAGTCGCTCAAGCGAGTAATGTTGCTTTTGAATTACAAAAAGAAGTTAGGATCGACGTCGACTCAGCCAACTTATGGACTTGGGTTGGTATGATAAGTGCTACCTTACTAGCTATAATAGTGGCTTATATAACAGTTAATCGCATTACTAAACCACTTGCAGAAGTTAACCGCATTCTTGATATTGTTGCTAGTGGCGATATGACACAACGTCTTGATGATACGGCTAAAGATGAATTTGGTGAGCTATCGCGTAGTTGTAATACACTTATCGCCAGCTTACGCAGCTTGATCAAAGGCATTATATCTCGTTCCACACAACTTGCTGCGGCCTCAGAAGAAACGTCTGCTATTACCGGTGAATCAAGCCAAGCAATTCGTAATCAACAAGCACAGGTAGAACAAGCGGCAACAGCGACAACAGAAATGAGCAGTACCTCACAAACGGTGAGTAATAGCGCACAACAGGCACTTAAAGAAATCAAAAATGCCGATAAAGAAGCTGAACGAGTTAAGGGTATTTCTAGCCAGAATAAATCGACCATTGAGCAGCTAGCTCGTGAAGTTGAATCAGCCTCACTAGTCATTAATAAGCTTCATCAAGATAGCGCCTCGATTGGTAGTATTCTTGATGTTATTCGTGGTATCGCGGATCAAACTAACTTACTAGCACTTAATGCAGCTATTGAAGCAGCACGTGCCGGTGAACAAGGTCGTGGTTTTGCCGTTGTTGCTGATGAGGTTCGTTCATTGGCTAGTAAAACACAAGCCTCGACTCAAGAAATTCAAGCCATGATCGAATCATTGCAAACAGGCGCTGAAGCAGCCGTAACTGCAATGTCTAAAGGCAAGCAACAAGCTGATTCTTGTGTTGAACAATCAGACCTAGCCAACGCAGCACTGGATTCAATCACCTCAGCGGTTGCTTTAGCACATGATGTGAGTGAAGAAATATCGACCGCAGCACAAGAGCAACAACAAGTCTCACAAGAGATCAGCGAGCGCCTTGAGTCTATCGTAGCCATTGCTGAACAAACCGCTGAAGGAGCTAATCAGACTAATATATCAAGCTCTGAGGTCGCTAAACTTGCCGAAGAGTTACGCTTGTCTGTAGATGAGTTCAAAGTCTAGGGCAAAGCAAATTAAAACAACAAAGCCGTGTTGATTTAAAACACGGCTTTTTTTTCGAAAAAATAAACCACCGATACCCCACTTTTCACTGCTGAGCTAACAAATTGCGTGAGAACAGCCAACTGTTATAATTTCATCGTCCACACACTAGCTTTGCTTGTTGGCAATACTCCATTATTTTTCCACAAAAAAGCCGAACTCCACGTTAATAAAGTTCGGCTTTTAATGATCATCAAGCTTAGCTAGATTACTTTACCTATGCAGCAGGATACTCGCGATACGCACGCTCAATATTCTTCGCTTGCTTTTTAGAGATACCTAAATGCGCAAGTGCTACACGTAAACGTGCGCGCGATAGATCTGAGCCTAATATTTCCATTGCATCAAGTACTGATGTTGAAGACGTTTTGCCAGTAATAGCGACAAATATCGGCTCTAAAAAGTCTTTAATCTTCAGCTCATGGAAAGTAGACACCGCTTTAGCTATAGCAAATATTGCTGATTTTTCCCAGCTTCGTAAGCCCTCAAGCTCCCAGATAAAGAACTGTAAAGCTTGGCGAATTACATCTTCATCGGCTTTACCAGCGGTCAGTAACGCAGGGTCGTAAGTTGGAATGCCACCGACAAAATGACCGGCTAAATCAACCATATCTGATAGGGTATTAATGCGGGCTTTCGCCTCTGGTAATACTTTAGCAAGCATTGCCCCATTAAACTTCCAATCTACAAAGCGCTGAATTAGCTCTTCGTTGCTGAAGTTTTCGCGGATCCACATGCCGTTTAACCAGCTTAGTTTATCAACGTCAAATACTGGGCCACCGAGTGATACACGCTTCATATCAAAATGTTCAATCATTTCAGCAAGCGTGAACTTTTCACGCTCATCCGGCATTGACCAGCCCATGCGTCCAAGGTAGTTAAGTACCGCTTCAGGTAAGTACCCCATTTCTTTATAGTAATTAATAGAAGTTGGATTTTTACGCTTAGATAGCTTTGACTTATCTGGGTTACGTAATAGTGGTAAGTGACCAAGCACCGGCGCTTGCCAACCAAAATCTTCATATAATTTTAGCAGCTTTGGCGCAGAGTTGATCCACTCCTCACCACGGAAAATATGGCTAATTTCCATATGGTGGTCATCGACCACGTTAGCTAAAAAGTAAGTTGGGAAACCATCGGCTTTAAGTAACACTTGCATATCAACGTTTTCCCACGGGATCTCAATTTCACCACGTAAGTAATCGTTAAATTTAAAGGTACCTTCGCTTGGAATATTCATACGTATAACGTAAGGCTTACCGGCAGCTAAGTTGGCTTTAATTTCGTCATCCGTAAGGTTTAAACCACGGCCATCGTATTTAGGACGCAGGCCTTCAGCCATTTGCTCTTCACGCATTTGGTCCAGCTCTTCGCTAGTTGCAAAACAATAAAATGCTTTGCCATCATCAACTAACTGATGCGCATATTTTTTATATAAATCGCTACGCTCTGATTGACGATAAGGACCAAACTCACCACCGACATCAGGACCATGATCCCATTCAAGCCCTAACCAACGAAGACTATCCATAATCGCTTGTTCTGATTCTGAAGTGCTACGTACTTGGTCTGTGTCTTCAATACGAAGTACAAATTCGCCACCTTGCTGCTTAGCAAAACAGTAATTAAATAAGGCGATATAAGCGGTACCAAGATGCGGGTCACCGGTTGGTGACGGCGCAACACGTGTACGAATTGTCATGGTTATGTTCTCTTTCAATGGGCAATAAAATATGCGCTAAATGCTAACACAGCAAATGCGCTTGAAAAATGAATATTAAGCTGCAGCTTTATTTAAGTAAGCAATGATATCGTTTGATTCATATAACCAAGTGACTTGGTTATCTTTTTCGATACGTAGACACGGTACTTTTATTTTTCCGCCTTGTTCGAGCAATTCTTGACGATACTGTTCATTACTTTTCGCGTCGCGCGTTTCAACTTTTAACCCTTCGCGTTTAATTGCACGGCGCACTTTTACGCAGAATGGGCAAGCTTTGAATTGATATAGTTTAAATTGTGCAGTGAGTTGATCAAGCTGAGCTTGCTCTCCCGCAGGACGTTTTTTACTACGTGGTGTAAAAACAAAATCAAAAAATAAGATCAAACTACCTAATAACCAACGAACTAATTTCATCAACTGGGCCCTGTTTACAACAATTTAAGGGCACAGATTTTAGCACAGAATATAAAGCTAAAATAGCATCAAAGAACGCGAATCCATCTCCTAAAAGGTAAAGCAATCCACGTTATTTTAAAAATATAAAGCAAAACTCAATACCGCAGTGAAAAGGCCGGCATCAAAGAATAAAAGCTTGAGTCTTGCTGTATTATTAAACTATTCATTTATATCCTCAAGGGATGACTTTAATGTTTTACAATGTAGTAGCTTGATAATCTAAAACAACACCAAATCATCTCGATGGATCACTTCACTACCGCAATCAAAAGCTAGTAACTTAGCTATTTCACTTGAATGACAACCTTTAATAGTGTCGGTTTCAGCTTTACTAAAACGTACTAACCCACGGGCCACTAATTGTTGATCACTGGTGACTAAATCAATCAAATCGCCACGTTCAAACTGCCCGCGCACACCGCGTACGCCTTTGGCTAATAAACTAGCGCCTTGTTGCTGTAAAGCATTTACTGCGCCATCATCAATCACTATTTGGCCACTACTTTTAGGTCCAGCTAACAGCCATTTTTTACGGCCATCTCTTGGCGCTGTTAGCTTTACAAAGCGTGTTCCTGGTAACTGTTCGCTCATGCAATTAAGGATCACATTTTTACCAGCACCTTTGGCTATAATCACTTCCACCCCGGCTCGACGAGCGATATCAGCGGCTTGCAATTTCGTTGCCATACCACCCGTGCCTAGACTAGTTCCACTGCCACCAGCAAGCTGGCGTAACTCATCATCAATATGTGCCACTTCGTCAATTAATTGCGCATTAACATCAGTACGTGGATCACTGGTAAATAAACCTTCTTGGTCGGTTAGTAATAATAATTTGTCGGCATTAGCTAATATAGCGACCAGTGCTGAGAGGTTGTCGTTATCACCTACTTTAATTTCAGCAGTTGCGACCGCATCATTTTCATTAATGATTGGCACCACGTCATAACTTAATAATGCAGTTAAAGTATCGCGGGCATTGAGGTAGCGTTCTCGGTCATCAACGTCAGCGCGAGTCAGTAGCATTTGCCCTACATTCACGCCATATAAAGCAAATAAGCTTTGCCAAATGTGGATAAGCTGACCTTGACCAATCGCGGCAAGCATCTGTTTATCAATCAATGAACGACCGCAGGGTTTTAATAGTTGCTCTCGGCCAGCAGCCACCGCGCCACTTGATACCAGCACAACTTGATGACCTTGCTTTTTTAATTCACAACATTGGCGAACTAATTCAACCATGTGTGCTTTGTCGAGTTTATCGGTTCCACCAGTGAGTACACTCGTTCCCAGCTTAACCACTATTACCTGTGCCCTTTGCATGCTTTTTACTACACAAAAATATTGAAGGATTTATTTATACCAGTTATCGATTTTTGAACAAGTTAAAAATATTCAATCACGGTGCTGACGTGCTAGGATCGTGTTTTAATTCACTTTAAAGCGACCTTCATGCCAGCCAGTTTATGTTTAATAATCGCCACCTTTTTATGGGGTAGTTCTTTTATCGCGCTGAAATACGCGATCGCCATTTATGACCCTGCACTGGTGATTTTTTTACGCATGTTAACCACCTTAGTCATGGCATTGTGCTTATGGCGTTACGTTATTCGCTTTAAATATCATCAAGGTGACTGGAAATATCTGGTGGGGATGTCGCTGGCTGAGCCCTGTTTGTATTTTTTATTTGAAGGCCATGCGATGGAATATACTTCAGCTTCTCAAGCGGGGGTTATTGTATCGTGCTTACCGATTATCGTAGCACTTTTAGCGTTTTTTATGCTCAAAGAGTACATTAGTAAGGCCATTGTTATTGGTTTCACTTTTTGTATTGGCGGCAGTATCTTATTAACTTTAATGTCGCCAAGCTCAGAGCAGGCTCCCAATCCATTGCTGGGTAACTTTTTGGAGTTAATGGCAATGGTCTGCGCTGCATTTTATACTATTTCAGTTAAACATTTAGTTGCTCGCTACTCACCATTAACCTTAATTGCACTGCAAGGTTTTAGCGGTAGTCTGTTCTTTGCGCCATTTTTACTGTTTATTGATTTACCCAGTGAAAATCAACACGACCTTGGCGCATTATTAAGTATTTTATATTTAGGCTCTTGCGTCACCTTAGGCGGCTATGGTTTGTATAATTACGCAATTAGTAAGGTGTCAGTGCTCACTGCCGCAGCCTATTCAAATTTAATACCGATTTTCACCCTAATATTATCAGCAATTATCTTGGGAGAAGTGCTTTCTCTTAGCCAATGGCTCAGCATTGGCGTGGTATTTGTAGGTGTAATGATAAGTCAGCGTCATCAAGAATTGGTAGTAGACATAGATAACACCGATGCAGGTGATGGCAATTTATCGGCAGAGACTAATAATCGTAATTCAGTCCCGGAGGCTAAAGAGTCAAACGGATAACAGGTTAATAAATACAAGCCTTTATGCGCTAAAAAATCGTACTGGGACTGATGAATAACCGCAATCCCACGCACTCGATAGCGATCAATTTGGCCATTTTGCGTTTGTAAGCTAAATTGCTCACCTACATTCACTTTTTGTAAGAAAGCAAAGTGAGTGTCATTATGTCCAGCAATTAACACGCCTGCTTGCTCAGAGCCTAGCTCTGCACTAGCTAAAAAGTGACTCGGAGCAAACGCTAAGTTACGGCCACTGGCTCCTGCTAATATTGTTAAGGTTTGCTTTTGGCTTGGCCAATTCAGTTGTGCAGTTACATAACTATCAGCATAGAACCAGGGTTTAACTTGTTGCTCTGGCGTTGTCAGTGCCACTTGCCAAGCCTGCTCTATAAGGTGTTGTGCCAGCCACGCTTTAGCTTGCATATAACTACCATGACCAAGCAACGCCAAGCCAACAATCAACAATATAGCGCCAATCACTGCTTTCATTTTTTCAGTCTCAACACTGCAAATCCAGCCAACAGCATGCAACCGAGTAAAATATGTAGTCTGCTTTGCCCATCAGTTTGTGGCAAACTCATTGCTAGACCCTGAGGTCGTTGATTAACCACTTGCACATTCTGCTCAGCAACAGTGCTCGATGGTGTCTGTTCAATCGCTACAAAGGCGGTAAACGGACTAAGTAATTGATGTTCAAGCGCTAGACTCTCAACCTGTGCTTTAACCTGCTCTTGCTCGTTATAAAGTAATAATGATTTAATTTTTTGCCGTGCCCACAACCTTGCAATTCCATGAGCCGGTCGCCCTTGTTGTGTATTTAACTTTATCGACAACGGTCCTTGCGCCGTTTGCCCCGCTAAAGTAACGCCGGCATTATTATCAAGCTTTATAGCAACCATCACCGGCTCTGAAAAATACAGGTCGGGTAACGGCGATGGCCAATATTCAAGAGCTTGATTTGCCAAATCACTGCTAAGCGCAAGTTGAGTAATTGCAGGATGAGCTAACTTATCAAATAGTTGCTGCATTTTTGGTTGCACGTCACTACTGCTGCCAATATAAGTAAACGTTCCGCGCCCAACATCTGCAGCTCGACGCATAAAGTAACTATTAGGCGCACTACCGATACCAATCGTAAACAAACGACTATCACCTAGTTGCGCACTAATATGTTTAAACAATGCATCTTCATTACTGACACTGCCATCGGTTAAAAATACCACTTGACGCACATACCCTAGATGCTCACGAGCATCTAGTACACCATCTAATGCCCCTTTAATATCAGTGCCGCCATCAGCTTGTAAATTATATACAAAGCGCTCAGCACGGCGTAAATTAAAATCATTAGCCGGCACAGGTTTATCGCTCATAGGCATAATTTGATCGTCAAAGCCGACAATATTAAAGCTGTCGTTACTATCAAGTAACGATAACGCATAATGAAGTGCACTTTTGGCTTGCTCCATTGACTGTCCGTGCATAGAGCCGGAAGTGTCGACTACAAAAATCATTTCTCTTGCTAGACGCTGAGTCTGCGTAAAATGATCATCCGGCGGCAGCAACATTAATAATCCATAACGCTCACCATTACTGAGCTGCTCAGTAAAAAATGCGGCTTGCGCTTGCTCTTTTTGCAGCGGTTTAAACTCCAGTAAAAAATCACGATTCACGGCACGTTGTTCATTTAAAGTAACTTGATACTGACCAAATGCCAGATTTTCGGTATTAATACGATGATATTTAGACTGAATATCCACCAGCTCTAGGCCAACATCAATATTAACCGTTAGCTTAAACTCGCCTTGAACCGCGCCTGCATTTTTAGTGGCCATGTAAATCGGTGCTATCCACCCCGTGGCAGCAATACTCGCTGATGATAACTCATTACTCTGCGAGTCAATCATATCCTCTGCTGTTTCATTTAATACCCCATTAATCGGATGGTAACGCGGCGTTATCGTGGTTGGAAATCGTAGTGCAAATGTACCACTGCGATAATCAATCACTTCTTGATATTGCAGCTCTATTTGTACTTCTTCGCCGGGGCCGATGTTTGCCACATTAGTGACAAACATGTTTGCACGCTGCTGGCGCACTAAAGCGGCTTGTTTACCCGCTTGTTGCGCCTGTTGAAAACGCAGCTCGGCTTGTGCTTTTTTATCAATTTCACCTTTGATCACTCGCTCACCAATGTGCATAGTCATGGCATGAACCGCACTTTCATCGGGCAGCGGAAAGACATAGCGTGCATTAACAGCAAACGGGTTTTCATTGCGATAATGTTGAGTTACCACGACATGGTTTATCAATCCGGTGACTGTCATGGTGGCATCACTTTTTAAGATTACGCCAGGCGCTGCCTTTGCACCATTGCTGTCGAACATAGTTAGTTCTGGCGATGTGCTGGCGTTACTCGCACAGCTAACAAACGCGATGAAGGTAAAAAGGCTTCCCCGTAACCATAAATGGCTACGGGTCAGCACTTTGCTTGGTTTACTCAACATAAAAATCACTCCCTTGGCGGCTACTTGGCAAAATGGCGATTAGTTACTCGCGGTTTGGTTATACGGCTGCGTGCTTGGACGAGTTGTTAACGTTACACGGCGGTCAAACATGTTTTCTTCATAATTATCGCTATCTGCCACAGTTTGTTGCTCACCAAATGCGGTAGTCGTTAAGCGGGTATGGCTAATACCTTGCTTTATTAAGTAGCTTTGTACATTTGCGACTCGCTGTTTTGAAAGCGCTAAGTTAGCGAGCTCATCACCACGTTGATCGGCAAAGCCATTTAAATCCAGCTGCAAGTCTGGCTGGCTTTGTAGTAAATTCACTAGTTGATCAAGTTGGCTGGCAAAGTGCGGGGCAATCTCACTTGAACCGGTTTTAAATTGAATGGTCATTGCCATTAGGTTGTGCATTTTGGCTAATGCAAGGCGTTCGTTATTACTCTCAAGCTTATCGAGCTGCTCACTCATTTGCGCATTTTGAGCAAGTACATGCTGGTAATCATCGGTTTTATCTTGCAGCACAACTAAAGCTCGTTGTTGCTCGGCAATTTTATCTTCTGCCACTTCTTGCTCGCCAATCAAGCCTCCGGCAAATGCACCAACAAAGGCACCAATTGGGCCGCCAACAATACCGCCAACAATTGCCCCCGTACTTAAACCTATCACCGTTTCTTTATGAGTTTCTTTTGCTTTAACTGCAACTGTGTCAGCGTGGGCTAAGTTAGGTGCTGCAAAAATAGTAGCGACAGTGCAAGCGATAATCATTTTTTTCATGGTGTAATCCTTTTTTGCTTAATTACTTAATAGTTGGCAACTCATGGGTTGGTAGCTGCCCGATTTGGTATAACGCCATTAAAGCAAGCTCAAGTGGCAACAAAGGGGAGCAAAAAAGGCAAACTGCTGAGCAATTGTGGCAAAAAAAAGGCAATTGCTTTTTCGCCAGTGCGAAAGCAAAAAAATTAGGTATAGTGCAACTAGAATATAAGAAGGTGCTGTAAATGAAGAAGATTGCAATTATTGAAGACGAACCCGCGATCCGCGAAAATTACATGGAAATGCTCAGCGCGCAGGGTTATCTGGTCAGCGGCTATAGCAACCGTCAAAGTGCAGAGCATGCTTTTAATGACGCACTACCAGACTTAGCGATTGTCGATATTGGTTTAGGTCATGAAATTGATGGCGGTTTCTTACTATGCCAAACTCTGCGTTCGCTTTCTAAAACCTTGCCGATTATTTTTTTAACCGCCCGCGACAGCGAAATAGATACAGTGTGTGGCCTACGCATGGGCGCTGATGACTATCTCACTAAAGATATCAGCATGGCGCATTTGGCGGCTCGTATTGGTGCACTGTTTCGACGTATGGAAGCACTCGAGCAACCCGCTGATCAAAATGCTTTACTCAATCGCGGCCCGCTCACGCTTGATACTAAACGCATGCAAGTATTTTGGCAGCAGCAAATAGTCGATTTAACCGTAACTGAATTTTGGATGCTGCATTCACTGGCACAGCGCCCTGGGCATGTAAAAAGCCGTAACGAACTAATGAGTGATGCAAAGATTTACGTTGATGACAGCACTATCACTTCTCATGTTAAACGTATTCGCAAAAAATTTATCGCTTTAGATACTGACTTTGATTGTATAGATACCGTGTACGGTATGGGTTATCGCTGGGAGCAAGTGTAATGCTGCGCTTTGGTTTGCGCAGTAAATTTATATTGCTGTCGTGTTTTTTATTTTTACTGCCTTGGCTTGGCTATGAATACGTGTGGGAAATGGAAAAATTTCTGCGCCAAGGTCAAGAAAAAACCTTAGTCGGCACTACCCGAGCACTCGCCACGGCCCTGCATGAGCGCCCAGCATTATTTGACTCGCAAACCAATTTTTTAGATCAGGTTATAAAAGGCCGTGATCTCTACGCCTATAACCTTAGTAACCCCATTCAACTTGATGGCAAACTGTCGGACTGGCAGCCTTATCAAAGTCTTTTTTGGCATTACGACGAGCGCTATTTACAAACTAATAAACCAGACCATCAGCTTGAGGACTTATCGTTTGAGCATATGGTTGGTAAATATGAAAACTTTTTATATGCAGTATTTAAAGTTACCGATGACTCGGTGGTTTATCGCGCTAAAAACACCCTAAGTTTAACCCGTAATGATCACTTACAGATCATGTTAAAAACCCCACAAGGAGAATTTAAGCACTATATTGTTGCCGCTCGCCAAGATGGCTGGATCAACGCATTTGACGCACAAAGCAAAACCCCAATAACAAAAATTCAAGGCTATTTTGTCAGTACAGAGACTGGCTATAACATAGAGTTGCGGTTTCCGCTAACGATGCTTGGCAATAAGCTCGGCTTTGCAATTGAAGATTGGGATCAAGGCAAGCCTGAGCCACAGACTATGTCGACTTCAAACTTACAAAACCCCAATGATATTGGCTCAGTGCTGGTGCCCTCACCTGAAATAAATCGTATATTAAAAGGTATGGGTCACAGCGGCAGCCGAATTTGGGTGGTTGATAATCATCACCGCGTGTTAGCGCAGTCAGGATCAATTCATCATGCCGACGGCGTTTGGGCTGATGGGCTTAACGACCAGCCAGCAAAAACCTGGTGGCAACGATTTGAGAAAAACTACTTACATCCACTTTACTATAAAGTACTTACTCGCCCTGAAAATGAATTTTTAGATACCTTGCACGATGTCGCAGCGATGCAAGGCACACATATAGGTAAAGCACTCAGTGGCACACCAGCATCGTCTTGGCGACTCACTCCAGATAACAAAGCGGTTATTTTATCAGCCGCATATCCTATTTGGATCCAAGATAAGGTCATTGGTGCTGTAGTGGCCGAAGAGACTACCAATGGTGTTCGCACATTACGCAACAAATCGTTAGAGAAACTATTTAATGTGATTTTAGCAGTGATGCTAATAGGCACAGTAACGTTATTCTTTTTTGCATCAAGGATCTCCAGTCGTATTCGTCGCTTAAGAGATACCGCAGAGCAAGCCATTGATGCTCAAGGGCGAGTAACTGGCACTATTAATTACAGCGATTCAAACGATGAAATTGGCGATTTATCTCGCAGTTTTGCAAATATTGTAAGTCGCTTAGGTGGTTACACTAACTATTTAGAAACCATGTCGTCGCGATTATCTCACGAACTCAGAACACCCGTTGCGGTCGTACGTAGTTCCCTTGAAAACTTACAAATGCAGCCACAAAGTGAGCTGAGCCAAAAATACCTTGATCGTGCCAGTGAAGGAGTCGAGCGTTTAGGTAAAATAATCACCACCATGAGCGAAGCAACTCGCCTTGAGCAAAGTATTCAAAGCGCTGAAGCTGAACCGTTTGATTTGCGAAATGTGATCAATGGTTGTATGCAAGGCTACCAGCTAACCTATGCACAGCAACAATTTAGCCTTAATATTTGTCCGCAACCATTACTACTTAACGGCGCGCCTGAGTTTATTGCTCAGTTGCTAGATAAACTAATCAATAATGCCTTAGAGTTTAGTGTTGAAGATAGCGCTATAAGTGTCAGCCTTGATCAACATGATAATGAAGCCCTGCTATGTGTCAGTAATCTAGGTCCACTTTTACCCGAGGGATTAACAGAGCATATTTTTGATTCAATGGTGTCGGTACGTAGTCAACAACTGCAGCAGCAACCACACTTGGGTTTAGGGCTTTATATAGTACGTTTAGTGTGTGAATACCATAAAGGCACAGTTAGCGCGGCTAATAATCAACAAGCTGATGGTGTGACTTTTACTGTTCGACTGCCTATTAATAATAATTAAGGATTACATTTATACACATTTTGTACGGTTAATGTTCACTTACAATTCAGTCGCGCAGACATATGCTTACTACTTAACTAAGTGGATAAGATAGGAGGCAATATGCAAGCGATACTGAAACGTGAAGAAATTGATTTTATTTTTGATTTATACAGCTATGAAGATAGTGATGAGTTAAACAGTAGCGAACCTAACTCTGATACTGAAAAACATGACATAACGCAATCAAAAGTAATTTATCAGCCTAGTTGTTTGACCTAAAAGCGGTTTGCTCATTACAATGGCGCACCTTGTAAAAGTACTGCCTAATAATGAAAACTCATTCTGCTAAAAAAGAACTTATTTTATTACCGATCTTACTGATTGTTATTTTACTGTGTATTGCTGGGCATTTTTTACTACAAGCCAGCTTCCAAGATAGCAATGTTACCGAGTATATGCTTGCTGCGTTACCTTTTGCTATGTTTGGCTTAGTGATTATCGCTTTTAAAATTGCCAGTAACAGTGAAGACAAAGAGCGTGCAGAACAAAGTGATAACGGCTAACGCTTGCACCACACACTCTCTTGATTATTTATAATATATGGTAACCAAACCAATCGGGCTTAATCGCTTGAGATTGCTCACTCGGGGTTAGCTTGATATGTAATTGACTGTCGAGCAAGTCAATTGCAAAGCAATCATCTACATCATGTAAGTCATCTTTATGAATATGACTTAAACCTGCTAGTAAATCCTCTTTTGCTCTTTGTTTAGCTTCGTCGCTACTACTAGCTACATATAACGCAAAGTCATGCTGCTCAGCTAACCTATCAGCACGATACGCTCCTAAATTTACAAAGTATAACTGCTGCGATTGGGCCAAGGGTTCATCAACCACGGTTACTGCAAAGCCATCAATGTGATTTACCGCCATATAGCTGTCCATGTGCACGCTACTTTTATCACCGACCCACTGCGCTTTTAATTTTGAGTAAGTTTGTTCTATCGATTCCCCAACAACAAAACGAACATCATGCATTTCAATATGGCAGCCCTGAATACGCCCACCTAAATACACCATAAATAACTGCATTTTCTCTCCTAACAAATAGTATCAACGTCAATGTTGTGTTTTTTAATCAATTTATAAAAATCTGAGCGATTTCGCTTAGCTAGTTTTGCCCCTTCAGCCACGTTACCGCCAGCCATCTTTAAAGCATTAATCACATAATCACGCTCAAATTCTTTTTTAGCATCGTTAAGTGAAAGCGGCTCAACATTGTTGGTATTACTATTAAGCGCACTTTCAACCAGCTGTGCTGATATTACTTCACCTGGGGTAAGTGCGACAACCTGCTCTACTACATTTTGTAACTGGCGAATATTACCCGGCCAATCGTGACGTACTAATGCATGCATTGCATCATTGGCGAAACGCTTTTCTTTTTGATTCATACGTTTAGCGATGGTAGCGCTAAAATACTGTGCTAATAAACTAACGTCTTCTCTGCGCTCACACAGTGGTGGCAATTTAAGATTCACAACATTTAAGCGGTAATATAAATCTTCGCGAAATTGCTGATTAGCAATCGCATCAGGCAAGTTTTTATGAGTTGCTGATACAATCCGCACATCAATTGGAATTTCTTCTTCAAAGCCCACAGGGCGAATAGTTTTTTCTTGTAATACGCGCAGTAACTTAACTTGTAAATTAAGTGGCATATCACCAATTTCATCTAAAAATAAAGTACCGCCTTGCGCTTGCTGAAATAACCCTTGGTGGTCTTTAATCGCGCCCGTAAAAGCCCCTTTTTTGTGACCGAATAGTTCTGATTCGAGTAATTCACCCGGTACCGCACCACAGTTTATTGCGACAAACGGACCTTCACTAACATGGCTATGTTGATGAATAGCATTAGCTAGTAACTCTTTACCTGTACCACTGGCCCCCGAGATCAACACATTGACCTGAGTCGGACCTAGTAATTTAACTTGCTCAAGTAAATGCAGCATAGCACCACTGCGGGTCACGATATTGCTGTTTGATGCACTTTCATCGGCACTGAGACCATGAATTTCAATCGCTTTTGCTAAACTATCAAATAACTCATCTTTATCTACCGGTTTAGTAATAAAGGCAAAAATACCTTGCTTCGTCGCTTCAACAGCATCAGGAATAGACCCATGAGCTGTCATCATCAACACTGGCAGCGCTGGGTAGCGATTTTGTAACTGACGGTGTAATGCCATACCATCCATTTCATCCATGCGTAAGTCTGTAACCACAGCATCAAACACATTATTTTTTAATAACTGTAGCGCAGCGATACCACTTTCGCAGGTAGTCACTTGATAGCCTTTAGATTCTATGCGAATAGCCAATAGTTTTAATAAACTTGCATCATCATCGACCAGTAAAATTCGCGCGCCTTGGTTTTGCTCTGTTGACATAATTACTGCTCCTTAGTTTCTTCGCGTAGTAATAGTTGCTGCTCGATGGCTGCCAGTGATGACAGGGTTTCTTGCATTTTATTATTCAACGCTTGCTGCTGTTTTTTAGCGTTGATCTGCTGTTTTATTTGTTGTTTTTGCAGCCATAAATACTGTTTTATATCATCTGGCCAATAATAAGCTTGATCCAGTTTTAGCAGCTGCGTTAATACTTTTTCCGGTGCTAATACATTATTTTTGCAACTAAAATCAAAATAATGCTGAAGCTCTTTAGCACCAATATAAACCGTTTTACTCGCTGCCACTTGAAAACCACCGCACGACTTTGCATGCCAACCAATAACCGTTTCGGCAGGTGCATACATAGGATCGGTTTTCGGCCTAGGTTTCGGATTTGGTAAACTATCCCCTTGTGGTGTAGTCACCTTACCCGCTTGTTCAGCTTCAGGGCTGCTTTTATTTACTGGCTGCTCAGTTAACTCACACCCTGCGAGCCCTAAGGTTGTAATGCAAACCACTAAAATGGCATTTAAACGCACGCCCATGCTAATTAACTCCTTGGTTTTTATTGGTTGGAGGGATGATTGGGATTTGAATTATAAAACGACAGCCTTGTGGCTCATTATGCTCAACGTGTAAAGTACCCATCAATTGCTCAACAGACTCTTTTACAATGGTGAGCCCTAAACCACTACCTTGAGCGGTTATATCTTTAGCATTCTTACCTTGATAAAAGGCACTGAATATATGTGATTTCTCTTGCTCTTTAATACCGGTGCCTTGATCGCTAACGCTCATAGTCAAAGTACGACCAGCTAATGACAGAGCAATATTGACCGCCTGTCCTGCTGGTGAAAACTTTAAGCCATTAGAGATCAACTGAATTAAGATCATTTCAACAAGCTCTGCAGCAATTTCCAGTGGTTGCTCGGGTAACTCACAATGCCAACATAAGCTTTGCTTACGCGCCACTAAACGATGTTCAAAATGGCTGTTTATCTTGGTTATTAATTGCGAGAATTCCAGCTCACTTAAGTCTTCTTTGCTGCTGCGAATCGCATTGTAACTAAGTAAACTATCGATCATAGCGCGCAAACGCACCATGCTCTGGGTAATTAACGCCAACACCGCTTGCTGCTCTTTGTTAATTGGCCCAACGATTTCATCGGCAAGTAAGTCAGTGCCCTCAACCATTGACGCTAATGGAGTTTTCAATTCATGGGTAACATGGCGTAAAAAAGTATCTTTTTGTTGCTCTAATTGATGCAACTGCTCTTGCACCCATTGTAATTTATTTCCTAGTTCAACCAACTCAGCAGAGCCTTGTACAGCTATTTTTTGTTGCCAATGACCTTGCCCAAGCTTATCAATAACCGACGTTAATCCTTTTAAGCGACCACTTATACGCCATAAAAAACCACCACCTACTAGTAAAGTTAATGGGATAAGTGCTATTAACCAATTGATAAATGAGCTTTGCAAAGCTTTTAACTGTTGCTGATTTTTAGTTATTTGCAGCTCATTTTGATCTCTTAGCCACACCGTTTGACGCGCAATAAATTCACTCACAGGAATAAACAATTGCGCATCTTGTTGTCCTTCAGTAACGAGTTGAGTATGCGCTAATTGCAATACCTGTGCGAGTTGCTGCCATTGCTTAATATACTCCCCCGTAGAACTTATAAAAGTTAGTTCATCAATGCTTTGTAGTGATGATTGCCACTTATCAACAATCAATTCATCGAGTGATTCGCTTTTCAGCACCCAGTTTTGTCGCGTTGCACGCTCTAAGCTATTGAGGTCTTGCTTAAGATTATTAAATGACTTGGTAATTTGATAATTTTCACTGACGATTTGTTGAGTTACTGCTAGCTGTTTATTCAGCGCATTTAAAAATACAATCACTACCAGTGATAATGGCAGCAGCGATAACAAAGTACTAAACAAAAACTGGCCTATTAAATTGGGTCGCCAACTAAGTAATGCACTGTACTTTTTAGCGAATGAGGCCATTATCGCTACTCCTTTAGTTAAATGTCTGATTATGGAAGGTGTTACTTATACACTAGCTGAATCAATAAGAATAATGAATAAGGCGAACTGTGTAGCGCTATATAAAGCGACTGATGCTAAATTGAAACAACTTAACCAACTGTTTTTTAAAAACTTAATCAATACCCGTTAAAAGTTGTTGCAAAAAAGACACACTGCCCAGTCATTTTTTCCCACTTATTATCATGCCAAAACATTAAGTCACTGATATTTTTACAATAAAAAAATTGGCATCGTTCTTGTAACATCCGTATCAACGACTGTTTATAAGGAAATAATATGAAAATATTAACACCGCTGTGCTTATGCATCAGCCTACTGCTTAGCTTTAACAGCTTTGCCATTGATGTCGAGGCCACCTTCGCAGAACTTGATAAAGACAGTAATGGCACATTGAGTGAAGCAGAAGCATCTGAAGATGCGGTATTACACGAAAGTTTTGAGCAAATTGACAAAGATCAAAATGGTCAAATTTCATTTGCTGAGTTTAAACAATTTTTGCAATAATTTTCCCAAAGGAAACACTGCTATGAAACAACTTATCGCCGCTTTTTCACTGATGTTTTTAGTCATTAGCGCCACTGTTTTAGCATCACAATTAAACGTTAAGTTTGCGCAATTAGATACCGACTCTGACGGACAAATTTCATTGCTTGAAGCCAAGCAAAACAACACGCTATTAAAGCAGTTTACTGATCTTGATGATAATAACGACGAGCAGTTATCTGAGCAAGAGTTCGCAAAGTTTAAATTTTAAAAGGCTTTAAAGTATTTGCCATAATCCCGGAGGGAATGTGTAAACGGATTTAATGTTGGGATTTAAATTATGGCAAATGCTTTATTCTTTTTGTTGGTAGGATGTAAATAATGAAAAGCATATTAATAATATTAAGTGTGTCGCTAGCCACCAGTTTTAGCGCAATGGCACTGGATGTAAAACAACGTTTTGATCATTTAGATAGCAATAAAGATGGCTATTTAACGCATAATGAGCTTGAACCACAACCACAATTGTTGAGTAACTTTAAACGTTGGGACAAAAACCAAGACAATAAAATTTCCCTATCTGAATTTAAGCGTTTTTTAACTAATAATCTAGATTAACGAGTTTCCCCAATGAAATTTTGTACACAACTGGGACTAAGTTTGTTATTTGTCAGTAGCTGTTGCAGTTTTGCAACAACTGATAATATAGCAGAACAATTCAAAAACTTAGACCGCGATAAAGACGGTCTTATCACGCGTTCAGAGTCAGCAAAAGATCCTGCCCTGTGGTCTCGTTTTAAAAACTATGACAGCGATAAAGATGGTAGATTATCACTGTCTGAATTTACTCTATATGCAAATAAATGAATAGCTAATTCATCAGCATAGTTGAAATGCACAACGATAAATAATTTATTATATTTAATTTGCAGACTCAGTATTCTCTGTTACTGTTTAACTAACAAAAGCAGAAAAAGAATTCTAACAATGAAATGCTTACTCGCCTGTTTAATCACTTTATCTTTACCTGTGCTAGCTGATACCACGGTGATCTACAATGCTAACGGTTACACTCCAACTTACAGTGGCCAATTACAGCAATTTTCTACACTGGTTATTAAAGATGGCAAAGTAGTAAAAGTAGGAGACGATAAACTAAAAGCGAGTTTCCCTAATGCAGCAGTATTTGATGCCGGGCAACAAACCTTATTACCTGGTTTAATTGACGCCCACGGTCATGTGATAGGACTTGGTAATAATTTAGCGCAACTCGATTTACGTGGCAGTATGTCGATTGCAGAAATACAAAAAAAACTTGCTGTATTTGCTAAAAATAACCAGGGCTGGATTATTGGCCGCGGTTGGAATCAAGAACTGTGGCCTAATAAGCAATTTCCTACTGCTGCTGACTTAGATAAAGTTGTCAAAGATGTTCCGGTGGTGCTTTCTCGTGTCGATAGCCACGCGATTTGGGTTAATAGCAAAGCGATGGAGTTAGCCAAATTAACACCCACAGTACAGTCACCAGCAGGTGGTGAAATTATTCGCAACCAAGCAGGTCAGCCTAGCGGTATTTTTGTCGATAAAGCCGAAAGTTTAATTACTGCACATATTCCAACGCCATCTGATCAAAACGTAAATAATGCCTTAAATCAAGCTGGCCAACATCTGCTCAGCTTAGGTATAACCTCAACCCACGATGCTGGGATTGATAAACAAACATGGCAAGTTTACAAGCAAAGAGCTGAACAAGGCACCTTACCGCTGCGCATAGTTGCAATGCTAAGTGCAACAGATCCGTCCCTTGAAGATATGCTCAGAGCCGGTCGCTATAAAGATCTTAACGATTTCATGTCTATTCGTAGTGTAAAAATATATGCTGATGGTGCGCTAGGTAGCCGTGGCGCCGCACTACAGGCCGATTACGCAGATAGAAAGAATCACCAAGGTTTAATGCTCGAAACTCAACAAAAACTAGAGCAGCTGTACACATTGAGCTTTAACCATGGTTTTAGCGCCAATACCCATGCCATCGGTGATAAAGCAAATCATATTGTGTTAGATGCCTATCAAAATGTATTTAAAAAAACCGGCGGGATTTTACTACGTAACCGTATAGAGCACGCACAGATAGTTGATCCAGCAGATATTCCTCGCTTCAAAGCACTTAAAATCATTCCATCAATGCAACCGGTGCATGCAACTTCTGATATGCATATGGCAGAGCAGCGCCTTAGCGATACACAATTACAAGGTGCATATGCTTGGCAAACGTTTTTAAAGCAAGGCTCAGTAGTAGCTGCAGGCTCAGATTATCCAGTTGAACTGGCCAACCCCTTTGACGGTTTGTATTCAGCAATTACTCGCCAAGATCACAATCAATTACCCGCTAATGGCTGGCGAGTCACTGAAGCACTGAGCAGAGAAGATACACTCAGAGCATTCACGTTAGGTGCCGCGTATGCCGCACATCAAGAATTTAAATTAGGTAGTTTAGAGCAAGGAAAGTGGGCTGACTTTATTTTAATCGACAAAGACTATTTTAAAGTGCCAGTACAAGAAATTTTTACCATTGTCGTAAATCAAACATGGATTGGCGGTGAATTACGCTACCAAAAAGCGCAAATTGATACACAGAGTAAGGCGCAATAAACCACGCTATTATTGCGGTTTTTGTTGTTGACGTTTGAGCTTAATTAAATGATAAATATTTACGAAGGTTAGCAAACCATTAGTGATAGCCACAGGCCATGCAGCAATCGCAATACCGTAGGCTGTGAAAGCAATACAACCGGCAAGGTTAAACCAACGAAGTTTGCTCACATCACTCATAGTTAAAGAGGCAATAAGTAAAGCTGAGGCAAAATACCCCAAATATTCCCAACTCATTTGTTCTCTCCGGTACTTTAGGTTAGCATTGCAAATGTTGTAGTTTAGGCAAAGTTATTCCACAATATAGCAATAGTATAAAAAGGCTAACTTACTAAAAACCCAAAGCTGCTAAAAGCACACTTTAATAATCATTACACGGGATATCAGGTATTAAGCTTAATTAACCGAGTTAACTAAGCTAGTAAGTTAGCGTAAATTCTTAGAATCTTAATGCTAACGTCATTAAGATGTAATAAATAGGACAATTGTCCGAAGGGCATTGTTGATGTTTCAATATCATTTTTCTAGTTATCTCGTCGACCAGCTACTAACCTTTGCTGGCAGCCGTTATCAACAATCTAAAAAAGAAGTACTGATCCACCAAGATCAACCTCTTACAAAATTAGTGTTAGTCAGAAGCGGCACCGTATCGTTTAGTTATGATGTCGGTAATGGCCGCCGCTTACTGCTGGGCCAACTTGATTGCAACAACACCTTAATTGGTGAAATTGAAGCGCTAAACAATAATCCCTGCATTTATACAGTTACCTGCTTCAGTGACGTTAGCTACAACCTAATAGAGCTAAAGCACTGGCGTGCCCTGTTACTTGAAAAGCCAGAACTGAGTTTATACACAGCACAAACTATTGCCGCTAAGTTTCAAGAAAACCAAAAAATTAATTTAGATAAACTATTGTTGCCATTGGGTTACAATATCGCCAAAGACTGTTTATTACGTGCCGAAAATAATAACCCCACCCTGCTGCGCGCATACCCAACGGTAAATGCTGAAGCTGAGCGTTTTGCCACCACAGAGCGAGCCTATCGCCGCGTAGTATCGGAACTGGTGGAAAGAGGTTTAGTCGCACGCTCAAATGATGGACTCAAAGCGGTTGATTTAGATAAACTTAGCGATTACGTGGATAGTTTTTCGCAGCTATGAAGTTGACTCACATTAAAATTCAGCCGAAAAAAACAACGTTTAACTGCCTAAAATGCAACTATTTACATTTACAACCGCAGCCTACTACTTTAGCATAGTAAGCTAATAACGAAGCTGCGCTAAATCCGTAAAAATTAAATAAGAGATTTATTACATAACAGGGTAACAATTTTCTTATTTAATTAATAAAAGTATATATAATGTTCACTTGACGTATATATAATGTGCGCTTATCCTTGATGAACAAATTATTGTATTATAGGTGCAAGCCTGACCTGGTGCGCGCTTCGGTACATTTATAGAACTGCAATTAAGTCTGTTTACTTTAAAGAGAAAGGAAAGAAAGGTAACGATTATGGGAAATAATAAATTCAAGCTCACCAAGCTAGCTCTTGCACTTGGTCTGACAGCAACTTTAAGTGGCTGTTTTAGCGATAACGACAACAATGATTATGTAAAGCCACCAGTTCCACCTGAACCAACCGTTGATGTTGCTGTACCACCAGTAGCAATTGAAGCTCAAGCAGGTTCAGTTACTGTTAATATCGTAGATGTAAAGGGTGCTGCTTTAGCTGATACGGTTACAGCAACGATTAGCTTTACTTCTTCTGAAGACGGCCTTTTAACAGCTGCAGGCAACGCTTTAGCTGATACCGACAAATCATCAACAGCTAGTTCGTTTGCATACACAGTAGACTCTATCCCAGCTAATGGTGTTAGCTATGACTATGTTATTTCTGCTGCTGGATATTTAAACAACTCTGGTACTTTAACGTTATCACCAACTGATAACGTTGTAGCACAAGAAGTTCGTTTAACACCACGTACACTTGCAGATTCTGATGTAGCGATTGTTGCTGACACCAAAGAATTAACTGCATTAGTACCTGAAGGTGAAAATACCACTGTGTCGTATGACCCAGCTTCAGGGTTATCAATTTCTGGCGATAAAACAGAGATTACATTACCACAAGCAATTAACAAAGCAGGTGTTGCTGTTGGCGGTTCAACCGTTAAAATCAAAAGCGGCACGCAATTTTTAGATAAAGATAATCAACCGTTAACGACAGTTCCAAAAATGACTGTTGCCTACTTTGCGAATGAAGCAACACGTAATGATGAAGAAGCCGAAACTGCAGCTGCAACCTCGTCGTCATTAGATGCGTTCCCTGGAGGTTTAGCTCTATCTGTAGCTTCTGATCCTAACAGTACTGATCAAGTGCAAGGTTCATTTACTTCAGGTGGCTTTGTTGCTATCGAGCTAGTTGATGATGCTGGTAATAAAGTGAAATCTTTTGGTGCAGGCAATTCAATCACTGTTGCAATGCAGGTCGACAAAAAGACTTCAAACCCTTGTCCTGTAACTTTACCTGCCGGTACTACTGATATCAAAGCATACGCCGAAGCAAATGGCTTCAAAAATGGTGTATGTACTGTTGCAGCTCCTGTAGCTCGTAAAATTGCGGTTGGTGATATCTTCCCAGTTTGGAGTTACGATGAAGAAGCTGGTAAATGGGGATTCGAAAGCTACGGTGAAGTAACTGATAGCGGTAATGCATCAACATTTGATGTATCAGTAGATGTAAATCACCTATCTTACTGGAACCTTGATTACTTCAACAACAATAAATGTTCAAGTGTAAAATTTGATATTTTAGATAGAAATGGTGACGCTAATATAGCTGAAACAACTATTTTACTTGAAATTAATGGCTATAGAAGATCTTTCACTAGCCGTAACGGTAATTATGGATCAGCAACGTTTAACAACCCTCCAGGTTTCCCGGTTAAAGTTAAAGTATTGCGCAATGGTGTTAACGTTTTAGATGGCTTGTCAACTGACACTGATAGCACTGCATCGGCATTATCTGTAAGCAATATCTGTGACTTAAATGATAAAGATCTAACACTTACAATTGCTCCGCCAACAATTGTAACTAAAAAAATAACAACACAGCTAGTGTGTAGCAATACCGGAGATTTTGAAATAGGTACTCCACCGGTTGCAACACCTGCGCTAGTCAGATTGTTTAAAGATGGCAACTTCAAGCAAACTATTTACTCGAAAGGTACTTTCAACCTGAACTTAGAGCAAGGTGGCACTTACTCTGCTAGTTACCTTAACTACAACACTAATGTGTGGACATCTACTCCAGTAGCGGCAAACACAACTGCAGCTACATTTGATATCCCAGTAGTGTGTGAAGTTGATACTGTACCAGTATCTGGTTCTGGTTCTGGTTCTGGTTCTTAATCTGAGGTAGAACTGTACTTCCTAAAGCCGCGCATTTGCGCGGCTTTTGTTTATCTCGTTATTAAGTTATTTTTGGTTTATAGTATTTATAGCTAAAATAATTATCGGGTTTTAAAAGTTTAAAACCTAACTCTAATCTAAATTGGTTAATCACGTGACTTATAATAAAACAACCCTCGCGACACTTTGCGCACTCAGTGCCAGTACCTCCGTTTTTGCTGATCAAAACATTAATCATGGTATTGCATATAATGGATTTACCGGTATTTTCAACACTCCTACCGCTGTTGTAATCGACAAAGGTAATATTGATATAGGTTACAGTAACCAGCTAGAAGCTAGAGGAAAGTACACCGACGGTCATAACTTTACATTTTCAGCTGGACTTTTTGAAGGTTTAGAAGTCAGTGGTAGGATTACCTCATCGTCGATGCACGACATAACATTTAGCTATGAAAATAAAGGCCAAATCCGCGACTTATCATTTAATGCCAAATACCAAATTCCATTCATTCCAAAAGACTGGTTTAGTGTCGCTGTTGGCGCTAAAGATTTCGGTGGCGCAGCCAATCAGTATGAAGCGTTTTATGCTGTTGCTTCTAAACAGTGGTGGGATTTTCGCTTTAGTGCCGGTATTGGCGCATCTGACACGCTTACAGGGCAACTAGACGGCGCGTTTGCTGGTATTGAATATCAACCTTACACTTGGCTTTCAGTACTCGCTGAGCATGATGCAGAAGCATTTAATTTAGGCGCCCGTATTACGGTGCCAAAAGAGTGGCTTTATGATATTGCCACGGTTTCATTTAATAGCCGCTTTTACTCAAATACAGAACTTGCTAGTGATGATACTTATTGGGGTGTCAATATTAGCATGCCGCTCAGTGATGAAGCACAAGATAACTACCACAATCTAAAACCAGCACCTCAACCAGTTGCAGCGGCAAAGTTATCTAAGAGTTCAAATCAGCGTACGAGAGCAACTCTTGCTACATCCCCAAATCAAACGGAAGAGTCTGTTAGTCGAGTAGTATCTGCGGAACCAGTAAAAGTATTAACAGCGACCAAACAAAATCAACAAGTTTCCACTGCACAAAATAACAATCAACAAATTCACAGCTTAAAAAGCAGCTTAGTTAACGATGGTTTTGAAAATATCCGTGTTGGTATTAGCGAGAGCAAACAAATCATTGTTGAATTTGAAAACTCAGTATTTAATCGTAATGAAATTGATGCGTTGGGGCTTGTTTTAGGCCGCATAACTGAAAGCTTTGCTACTGGCAATAATGAATTTATTGTTCGCTTGGCAAAACAAGATATCCCACTGTTACAAGTCAATGGGTATTTAGATAATTACCGTCGCTTTATTGATGAAAATATCACTCCTGATTTAATGGTCAGCACTCAATTTAGTGATAAAGATGCTGTGGGTGTAAAATGGGCCGGAAATACCCAAAGCACGAGCCCTTATTTTGTACCTAGAGTTTCATTTTCACCATCGTTATCATCACGATATGCAACTGAATTAGGTGTTTATGATTACTCGTTAGCTCTACAAGCCGATTTACATGTACCATTATGGCAAGGTGCAGGTGTAAATATTACTGGGCAAGTTAATGTAGCTAATACAGATCACTTTGAAAAAGGTAGTGTATTTAGTAATTCACGCCAAGAAACGGGGATTAAACGTGCCGTTGTATATCAAACATTCGCTTTACCGTTTAACATATATAACCAGACTCAAGTCGGTTTATTCCAAGATTACTTTGATTATACAGGTATTACCAACGAAACTGCATGGCAAAGCCCCGCAGGCCGCCACAAGATACAAGCAAAGTTAGGCTACTTTGAGTATAAAGATTATGACACTGATAAACGCGACTACTCGGTTTATTCATACCGTTATTTATGGGCTGAAAAGGATGTCTCTTTCCATATCTCTGGTGGACAATTCTGGAATGAAGATACCGGCTATAAACTTGAAACTAAGTTCTGGTTTGGTGATGCAAATATAACCGTAATGTATAGTGACACTGACGTAGAGAAAGTGGGGATTGGTTTTAGTATTCCATTATCACCACGCAAAGATATGGATGCAGGTAATTGGCAAGTTACAGGGACTAAAAGCTGGACACATAGCGTAAATACTATAATTAATCAAAAAGTAAATTTGATAAACACCAGTAGTGCGACAATACTCAAATCGTCAATCGACCTCGATAATACTTTCTTAAACCAAGATCGTATGTCAAGCAGTTACGTATATGCTCATTTAGCACGATTAAAAGAAGCGTTTGAAATCTATAAATAATATTAGTTTAGACAGCTAATTGATAAATAAAAAAAGGCCTAGTTAAGGCCTTTTTTATTTTTACTCGATAGATTTATTTTGCTAATAAAATATCGTGTATTTTTACTAAATCTGTCTTACCAGCGATGATCTCATCAGGTGTTAAACCCGATAATTCATGCGGGAATACTAACCACTCTTCTGATTCATGAATGTAGTAGTCAGGCTTCATATCTACTTTAGAATTTTTTGGTTTGTAATACGGGCATGCAATGCGGATATCTTTAGGTAAGTTTAAACGCATCAATTCCGAAAGCTTTTCTTTCAGTGCAAAAATACTACGCCCTGAATCAAATACATCATCAACAATCAATAACGAGTCACCTGCGTTAGCATTTTCAATAATGTAGTGTAAGCCATGTACTTTAATTTCTTTCGACTGCTTATTAATACCGTAATATGATGAAGTTCGCACCGCGATATGATCTGTCTCTATGCCCTTATAATCATAATACTCTTGCACTGCAATCCCAATTGGGGCACCACCACGCCAAATACCAATAATAAAATCAGGACGAAAACCATCTTGGTATACTTGCGCCGCAACGCGAAATGAATCTTCAAGCAATTGTTGCGCTGTGATGTAGCACTTATCTGACATAATTAGAATTCCCAGTGTGAGTTGATCATTCAAGTATAGTTTATGAATAAGACTTAAATAAAAGCAGCGCTTTTAATGTAAGAAATATAACTTCAAACCTTAATCACTTGAAATGCAAAAGTGGGGCGAGATTTTAGCGCAAATAAACTAAAAAAGCTTGTTTCTGTTTGTAATTACATTTTTATAGCCAACAAAAAAGCGCCTAAAACGGCGCTTTTTTAAACATATTCAAGATTACGCTTTTTCTAGTAAAGTACGTGCAACTGTGCGCATCCCGACTGTTGTCGCACCGGCAGCCCATTGACTCGTGCTACCCATATTAAACGCTGCCGCTAAATCCATATGCACCCAGCCTTTGCCGTCGTTTGGTACAAAGCGTGACAAGAAACCAGCAGCATTTGATGCGCCACCATAACCACCGCCTTTTTGGGCACGGCTGTTAGCTGTATCAGCGTATGGTGAAGGACAGTTTTGTTGATGCCACTTTTCAAGTGGTAGTGGCCACGCGCCTTCCATTTCTTGTCCAGCAAAGCCTTCAACTTCACGTACAAACTCTTTATCAAGTCCAAATAAGGCATTGTACTCTTGACCAACAGCAACTAGCGCAGCGCCTGTTAGTGTCGCCGCATCAATAATTAAAGGAGCACCTGTTTCAGCTGCAGCCATTAAGCCATCAGCAAGTACTAAGCGTCCTTCAGCGTCAGTGTTAACAATCTCAACTGTCGTGCCGTTTTTATAGGTAAGGATATCACCCAGCTTATATGCATGGCCTGAAATAAGGTTCTCAGCACAGCATAAAAACAGTTTAATACGTTTATTAATACCGCGACTAATAGCCAATGCCAAACCTGCGGTAACCGTTGCAGCACCGCCCATGTCGCACTTCATACCTAACATACCTTCGCTGGCTTTAATTGAATAACCGCCAGAGTCAAAAGTAATCCCCTTACCAACAAGCGCTGCATCCACAGGCGCATTTTCATCGCCAGTTGGATTGTAATCAAGTGCAAGTAATACAGGCGGGCGCTCACTACCGCGACCAACAGCATGGATACCAATCCACTGCTGCTCAAGTAGCGCATCACCTTTGATGATTTGATAGCTCACGTGTTCAGGAGCTAGTGATTGAATAAATTCAGCAGCTTTACCAGCTAAACTTTCAGGGAAAATGTCATCCGCCGTGCCATTGATCATTTCACGCGCCCAAGTAGCAGAACGAAGTAATGAAGCAAGCTCTTGGCTATCTGTTTTAGCATTTTCAGCAAATTCAACACCGTGTAATGACTTAGGCGATACAAACCCTTGATAAAAAGCCCACTGTGTTTCTGTACACCAGCAATCACCAGCTAGCACGACATTTTTAACGCCTTGATTGGCAATACTGCGCGCGGCTTTTTGTACATTTACTAATGTTTCTTGTTCAGATAAATGAACCGTTGCACCGTGCTCATTAAAAGATAACGTGGCGGTTTCGCCCCAATGCGATGCAGCACCCTGCTCGCTTAATTGAACAACAAATTTTTCAGACATGTTAGAATACTCTTTGCGCTAAAATTGTGACGATGAGTTTACTATAGCCACAACAACTTCCCAACTGCTTGAGACCAAATAACTAAAATAATGAAATATACAACACCACTCCAACACGCTACTTTGATCAAACGCTACAAACGTTTTTTAGCCGATTTACGCCTTAGCGATGGCTCAGAGTTTACCGCCCATTGTGCCAACACAGGTAAAATGACTGGTTGCGCGGAGCCTGATTTTGCAGCCTTTTATTCCACCAGTAACAATCAAAAAAGAAAATATCCTCATTCATTAGAATTGACGCAAAACCAGTTTGGCCATCTGATCTGTGTCAATACGGCAATCGCGAATAAAATCGTTGCAGAAGCACTGCACGCAGCGCTAATCAGCGAGCTTAGCGGCTACACTAAAATACAGCCAGAGGTTAAATATGGTGATGAAAATAGCCGTATCGATTTTTTACTGACAGCTCCCCAACGCCCAGACTGCTATGTAGAAGTAAAATCTGTCACTTTACTCAGTCAAAATGATCCACAAAGTGGCCAAGGTTACTTCCCTGATGCCGAAACTCTTCGCGGTCAAAAACATATTCGTGAATTAATTGAAATGGTTGCACAAGGCCACCGTGCAGTGCTGCTGTTTGCTGTATTACATCAAGGGATTAAGCAAGTTAGTGCGGCGCGCCACATTGACGAAAAGTACGCCCAACTAGTTGATTTAGCAATAACTAAAGGTGTCGAAGTAGTTGCTTATAAAGCCGATATTTCGAGCGCTGAAATTACACTAACAGAAAAGCTTACTTTTAATTAAAAGCGACTTGTTTTTAAGGTTTTCGCCCATATAACAAGGCAAGTTTTTAAGCACTTATTTAAAAGTAATCGGTGTAAAAACCACTTATCGTACCTTTTTTAATTTTATTGATGCGGTTTAAGTGAGACTAATTAATGAAAAATAAATTTGCCTAGGCCATAGGATTCTGTTATTTATAGCCGCCGGCTCATGCTGGGCATTATATTAAGGATTTAGGAGAAAGTTATGCCAGACCAAAAAAAATTAGGGTTATTGGCTCAGGCCGGATTAGAACCATACCAGGAAAAGCCGGGCGAAGAGTATATGAATGATGCACAACGCACTCATTTCAAAACTATTTTGGAAGCATGGCGCAACGATTTACGCAATGAAGTTGACCGTACTAAATCGCATATGCAAGACGAAGCAGCTAACTTCCCTGATCCAGTTGACCGCGCAGCACAAGAAGAAGAGTTCTCTTTAGAACTTCGTACTCGTGACCGTGAACGTAAACTGATCAAAAAAATTGAAAAAACGATCCAATTAATCAAAGAAGATGATTTTGGTTTTTGTGATTCGTGCGGGATTGAAATTGGTATCCGCCGTTTAGAAGCACGTCCTACAGCTGACTTATGCGTAGACTGTAAAACGCTTGCGGAAATCAAAGAAAAACAATCTGGACGTGGTTAGTTACTAGTAATTAATCAATGTCTACCACAGCCGTTACTGCGCCTATGCGCAACTATCGCGGTCGCTTTGCGCCGTCACCTTCTGGACCACTTCATTTTGGTTCTCTTGTGGCGGCTGTGGGCAGCTACCTTGACGCGAAAAGCAACCAAGGCACTTGGTTAGTCCGTATTGAAGATATCGACACCACACGTGTTGTAGACGGCGCCACTAAGGATATTCTCAATACCTTAGAAGCCTATGGTTTGTACTGGGATGAAGACGTAGTCTATCAAACTCAACGCCATGACTTGTATGCGCATACCATTAATAATCTAAATAACCAGCACCTAATTTATGCTTGCCACTGCTCGCGCAAAGAAATTAAAGCGCTTGGCGGTATTTATCAAGGCCATTGTCGTCATTTAAAGCATAGTCAGAACAGCAGCGCACTACGGTTAATTCAGCAACATGCTACATGCCAATACCATGATCTCATTCAAGGTGAGATAAATGTAGCTCATGATCTCGCCCACGAAGATTACTTAATAAAGCGCAGTGATGGGCTATTTGCTTATCAACTAGTGGTGGTCGCAGACGATATTGCCCAAGGTATCACTCATGTCGTACGCGGCGCAGACTTGCTTGAACCAACCGCACGCCAATTGAGTTTATTTAAACAATTAGCTGCCACGGCCCCCCATTACGCACATTTACCATTAGCAGTCGCTAAACCTGGGTTTAAATTATCAAAACAAAACTATGCCCCAGCTATTAGCAAAAGTAACCCCAAACCGGCTTTGCTGAGTGCATTCGAATTTTTAGGATTGGCGCCCAAAGATGAATTACTTGAACTAAATATCGAGCAAATGCTAGCTTGGGCAGTAGACAATTACAACTTGCAAAACGTCCCTAAAATGACACAAATTCAAATTTCGCAAAACCCGCACAGCCATACAATCGCCTTTACGCATTTAAACAAATAAAAATTCACTAAAAAAGGCTAATTTTAAGGCCTTCAACTTAATTTTTAAGCTGTGCTGGTATATGATAGCCCACCTTAAATGTGCAATTCATTTAATTAATACCAATTGCGTTAAGGTTGTACACGATTCAGCAGTCAAGTAGCCCAATAACAGGATAATAATTTCCAGCATCGTGATGCTAGAAAATTTTAACCCTAGCAATGACTGTTTAACTGACTAGAATAAACAAGACTCTAATACCATAGGTATTACCAAGTAAACGCAACACATGTGCAGTTAATAGTAAAGTGAGGCTATACTTGGTTTGATTTTTGATGGCGTCCATCAAATAACCGAATTCTGTAGGAGACAGATTATTATTTCCAAGCTTTTTCAATTTTGTCGGCAAATTATTGGCCCAACCGCCTCTGTAACAGCCGAACATACCCAAGTCTCTGCGCAGCCTTTAATAGTTGGACGCAATGAGCATGGTATTTCTCGCAAACAATTTAGCCCAAATGCAATCAAGGTATTATATCGCCTGAAAGACGGAGGCTTTGATGCCTACCTTGTTGGTGGTTGCATTCGTGATATTTTGTTAGGTCAACAACCAAAAGATTTTGATGTGGTCACCAATGCCACTCCTGATCAGGTTAAAAAGCTATTTCGTAATTGCCGCTTAATTGGCCGTCGCTTTCGTTTAGCACACATTGTTTTTGGTCGTGAAATAATCGAAGTGGCCACCATGCGAGGTCATCACGAAGCGCCTGAAGATAAAAACCAAATTAGCCAATCGAGTGACCAAGGACAACTGCTGCGCGATAACGTTTTTGGTAGTATTGAAGAAGATGCTGAACGCCGCGATTTTTCAATCAATGCGTTATATTATTCAATTAATGATTTTTCAATCCATGATTATGCTAATGGCTTAGCAGCTATTAACGCTCGACAAATCGAGATGATTGGTGATCCAGCAACCCGTTACCGCGAAGATCCTGTGCGTATGCTGCGCGCAGTTCGCTTTGCAACCAAACTCGATATGTCGATTGCACCGGCAACCGAGCAACCATTAAATGAATTAGCAAGCCTGTTAGATAATATCCCTGCAGCGCGGTTATTTGAAGAAACACTGAAACTGTTTTTAAATGGCAAGGCCGAAGCAAACTTTTTAATGCTACGTAAATATGGCCTTTTCAAATCATTATTCCCAGCCCTTGATAGTATTTTAGATAGTAATCCTGATGGCTTAGAATTCGCTTTAATTCAACAGATGTTCCGTAATACAGATGAGCGTATTAATGCGGAGAAAAAAGTAACTCCAGCATTTATTTTTGCTGCATTGTTATGGTTCCCATTATTGCAGATCACTAAAGCACTGCAAGAACAAGAGAAACTATCTGAATACGATGCCTTCGCTCAAGGTATGAACAAAGTACTCAGTGATAATGCCCAACATATTGCCGTACCAAAACGCTTTACCCTTGGCGCTCGTGATATCTGGCATATTCAACACCGCTTAGATAAACGCTCAGGACAACGTGCATATCGCCTTACACAGCAACCACGTTTTAAAGCTGCGTATGACTTTTTACTCTTGCGCGTACAGGCCGGTGAAAAACAGCATCAGCAATTAGTTAACTGGTGGACTGAGTATTTAAAACAAGACATCAATGGTCAAAAAGAGCTAGTTAAAGCGTTAGGTACGCAAGGCGCAACAAAAGGCCGTCGTCGTACTCGCCGACGCAGCCCAAAACCAGCGGCTGAATGATCATGGAAACCGTCTACCTTGGTTTAGGGGCTAATTTAAACGCTCCACGTACTCAACTAGATCATGCTGTTGCAGCACTGCGTGCATTGGCTGATTGCGAGTTTATTGGTGTATCGCATTATTACGCGAGTAAACCGATGGGCCCGCAAGATCAACCTGACTACGTTAACGCTGTTGCGGCGCTAAAAACCACGCTATTACCTGAGCAGTTGCTTGATTTAACACAACAGATAGAACTTGAACACGGCCGAGTACGAAAAGCACAGCGCTGGGGGCCACGCACCTTAGATATTGATATTTTATTATTTGGTGATCAAGTCATTAATAGCGAGCGTTTAATTGTGCCACATTATGGTCTAACTGAACGCGAGTTTGTGGTTTACCCGCTACTTGAAATAGCCCCAAATATTACGCTGCCAAATGGTACATTACTTCACAGTATTAGCACTAATTTGGCACTAAACGAATTACAACAATTACCTCTGTAATTAATTTCAGGCTGTTGCCTACGAGGATACTATGTCTAAAATAACCGTTTCTACGCTTAATAAAATGAAAGCAGACCAACAAAAAATCACGGCATTAACGGCCTACGATGCCAGCTTTGCAAAGTTATTTCATGATAACGGCGTAGACGTTATTTTAGTCGGTGATTCGTTAGGCATGGTGTTACAAGGTGGCGACGATACCCTGGCTGTCACCAATCAAGATATTGCCTATCATACTCGCAGCGTACGCGCCGGGAGCCGTGATTTATTCGTCATTGCGGATATGCCATTTATGACCTACTCAAACCCAGCCGAGAGCTGTAAAAATGCAGCAGAATTAATGCGAGCTGGCGCTAACATGGTCAAACTTGAGGGGGGCGAATGGCTGTATGACTCAGTTGTTGCGCTGACTCAACAAGGTATACCGGTATGTGGACATTTAGGCTTAACACCGCAATCAGTACATGTGTTTGGTGGTTTTAAAATCCAAGGCCGTAGTGAACAACAAGCACAAAAAATGATTAGCGATGCTCAGGCGCTTGCCGCGGCAGGCGCACAAATGCTGGTTCTTGAATGTATTCCATCTGAACTTGCCAAATTAATTACTGACGCGGTTAATATTCCTACCATTGGTATTGGTGCAGGTAATCAAACTGATGGCCAAATTCTAGTCATGCATGACTTAGTTGGCATTTCAGCAGGTTACATCCCTAAATTTTCTAAAAACTTTTTACTCGAAACAGGCAATATGCCGGATGCGGTTAAAAAATATTGTAGCGACGTTAAAAGTGGTGCTTTTCCAAGCACGGAACATGAGTTTAAATAATGCAGTCGATCACTGAAATAAAATCATTACGTAGTCAAATTAAAGCATGGCGCCAAGCCGGGCTTAGTGTAGCACTAGTGCCAACTATGGGTAATCTACATCAAGGGCATTTTTCACTCGTTGAGAAAGCCAAAAACATGGCTGATAAAGTCGTGGTTAGTATTTTTGTAAACCCAATGCAATTTGGTGTCAACGAAGATCTTGATAACTACCCGCGCACCCTCATTGCGGATAAACAAGGACTGGCAGAGCTTGATACTGATATTGTATTTACCCCAAGTGTGGAAGCCATTTACCCTAACGGTTTAGATGCGCAAAGCTTTGTCGATGTACCAAATATATCAATGGGTTATTGCGGCGGATCACGTCCAGGTCATTTTCGCGGTGTAGCAACGGTGGTTACTAAATTATTTAACTTAGTACAGCCTGACTATGCGTGCTTTGGTGAAAAAGACTATCAACAGTTGCAAGTGATTAAAACCATGGCTCATGACCTGTCAATTCCAGTAGAAATTATTGGCGTTGCAACCAGCCGTGAAGTGTCAGGGTTGGCTATGAGCTCTCGCAATGGCTACTTATCAGAAGCTCAAAAAGAAACAGCGACAGTGCTATTTAAAACCCTTAATTGGAGCGCAGAACAGTTAAACTCGGGGCAGCGTGATTTTGACGACATATGCCGACAAGCAAAGCAGCAACTAGAGCAAGCAGGGCTCAAAATTGACTACTTTGAAATAGCTCAGCGCGATACCTTAAAAAAAGCTACACTCAATGATAGTCAACTTGTGATTTTGGCGGCAGCCTTCTTAGGGCCAGTAAGGCTAATAGACAATCTGCTCGTTGATATTACATAACAATAATTGGGATAAGCATGAATTCATTATTAAAATTATCAAGCATTTCGCTGTGTATAGGCATATTAGCTGGGTGTCAAAACCAAATAGAAAACCCAGAAATGCAGCAATGCGCACAACAGAATTATCAATGTGAAGTGAACTGCGAACAGCAAAGTACCGGCGAAGGCATGGTATATAAAGTATGTAATACCAAATGTATTGAAGCCTATAACCAATGCAAAGAAAATGCTCAAGCTTTAGGTAATGTGCAATAACTGATATTAACTTGCCAATTATCATGATTGGCAAGTTTCCTCCCCCCTGCGCCTACTTTAGGCAAACTTTCTACATCCAACCATCGTGATTTTTCTGCCATTCACCTTAGAGCAAGGTTTAGTTTAGTAATATCTACTTATATTAGTAAGAAGTAGTCATACATTGCGTGTAATTATTTCCAGCTTACACAAAGAAAGTACACCCTCTACGATACTAATAAATATAAAGTCATTGAAATATATAAGTTTATTTTAGGTTCGTTTTTTGCAAACTTGAATTCAACTAACTAAAGCATTTTAAAATTAACCAGATAACGGCTAAAGGAAAAAACCTCATGGAAACGATAACGCGGGCAGCTCTGTATCCATCATTTAAAAAGAGGGCATTATTAAGTGCATTATTAGCCTTGTGTGCATGTAATGTCAGTGCGGCAGAACAACCAATAACAAAATCTGATGCGGATACTGCTGATGCTGTACCAACTACACAGCCAACTTTGCTTACAATCCCTTCTGAAAAATTATTTTCGGTGGTAACAGCTAGAGCCAAACAACTGGCTGCCAAAGACTACGTAGCAGCTCCCGTAATTGCTGTTGATGCGTTAAATAATATTAATTATCAGGACTATCGAGCGATTCGTTTTCGTCAAGATCATGCGATCTGGAAAGATGAAAGTTTATATGAGGTACAGTTATTCCATCCAGGTTTTCTCTATAAAAACCCTATCGCGATTAACACAGTTGATGCTGATGCGAAGGTAAAAAATCTACCATTTAAAACTGATTACTACCGCTATGATGGCACCGCAGCACCACTTGAGCAGGAAATTACCACAGCTTTAGGCACCACTCAGTTGGGACATGCCGGTTTTAGATTACACTTTCCTCTAAACAATAACGACTACAAAGATGAAGTTGCTGTATTTCAAGGCGCTTCATATTTTCGCATAGTGGGCCCTGATCAAGTGTATGGTATTTCAGCACGCGGCCTGGCGATTGATACAGCACTCAGCTCTGGTGAAGAGTTTCCAGTATTTAAAGAGTTTTGGTTAGTTAAGCCAAAACCTGAAGACACACATATTGTGTTATATGCATTACTTGATAGTCCTTCTGTTACTGGCGCATATCGTTTTGAGATCAGTCCATCAACAGCAACTGAAGTAACAACTAAAATGCAAATATTCGCCCGCAAAGATATCAAAAAACTAGGTATAGCACCGCTTACAAGCATGTTTTACCACGGCGAAAATAGCACTAAATTCTTTGATGATTACCGACCAGAAGTACATGACTCTGATGGTTTACTAATGCAATCACAAGACAATAAATGGGTGTGGCGTCCGCTAAATAACCCTAAACAGCTTAGTGTAACGTCATTTGGTTATGATAATCCAAAAGGTTTTGGACTAGCACAGCGCGACCGTGAGTTTAATAACTATCTCGATACTGAGGCACATTATCATGCCCGCCCAAGCTTGTGGATTGAACCACAAGGACAATGGGGAAATGGTCGAGTTGAGTTAGTAGAAATACCGACTGACACCGAGACCAATGACAATATCGTTAGCTATTGGGTACCAGAGCAACCACTTAAAGCAGGTGAAACACTTAGTTTTAGTTATAAATTGTCAACATTTAACGCGGCGCTTGCAAGCCAAGATAAAGCCCGAGTTTTACGCACTCGCATTGGCAGTGCTGCATTACCCGGTGAAGAAAATCCACCACCAAAAAGTCATCGCCAATTTACGGTTGACTTCACTGGTGACAATATTAACAACTTGTCAGCTAAACTAAAATTGCTTGCTAATTTGACCCTAAATTCAGGTGAAATAAGCGATAAAACAGTTCAACAATTACCAAATAATGAAGGATGGCGTGTTGCTTTTAAAGTCGCGCCAGAGGGCGGTAAGCCTGTAGACATGCGCTTATCATTAACACTACGTGACAAAGAAGTTAGCGAGGTATGGAGTTATGTCTGGTATCCAAATGACGTCGAGTAACAGTACAATGCCTTTTAAAAAGACTCGTGTATGGCTTTTTTCACTGTTAGTGTTAGCCATCTCAGCTTATGGTATGTGGATCATGTTTGATATTTTAAATTCAAATGGCATGACCCCGCTAGAGTATGCATTACTTGCGCTGTTTTCAATTACCTTTACTTGGATTGTGACCGCATTTTGCAGTGGCTGTATGGGATTTATTTTACAATTATTTAGAATTGACCCGCTGACACTGACGCGCCAAAAAGCAATCGAAATTGATCAGCAAGCATTGAGTAAAACCAGAACTGCTGTCGTTATGCCTATCTACAATGAAGATACACAGCGAGTTATCGCAGGTTTTGAAGTGAGCTTACGTTCACTGATAAAAACAGGCCAATTTGCGCATTTTGATTTCTACTTATTAAGTGATACACAAGATAAAGAAATAGCTAACAATGAGCTAAAAGCGTGGTATGCCTTGACCGAACGCCTAGGTGATTTTGCCAAACAAACTTTTTACCGCCGCCGTGAAGATAACAAACACCGTAAAGTAGGTAACTTAACTGACTTTTGCGAGCGTTGGGGCAGTAAATACGAGCACATGATTGTACTTGATGCAGATAGTATCATGACGGGTCAGTGTATGCTTGAGCTCACCAGCAGCATGATCAACAATCCACAAGCTGGGCTTATTCAAACGATTCCGATCCCTGTTAGGCAAGATACCTTCTTTGGTCGCTTTCTACAGTTTGCGTCAGTACTTTATAGTCCAATGCTAGCAACCGGTTCAGCTTTTTGGCAGACTAATCACGCTAATTACTGGGGACACAATGCCGTCATTCGGGTTAAAGCGTTTATTGATTGCTGCGGTTTACCGGTGCTCAAAGGTAATGCCCCTTTCGGCGGCGAAATTTTAAGCCATGACTTTGTCGAAGCATCGTTGCTGCATCGTTCTGGCTGGGATGTATTATTACTCAGTGATATACAAGGTAGCTACGAAGAAGTACCGAGTAATATTTTAGATTACGCTATTCGCGACAGGCGTTGGGTGCAAGGCAACATTCAACATTTAGGTTTGTTACCTGCGTCGGGTTTAAAAATAATCAGCAAGCTGCACTTTTTATTAGGTGCAACGGCATATATTTCATCATTAATTTGGTTATCAATGTTAGTGCTAAGTACCATAGATGCGGTCACCCGCGCACTAAACAGTAATGTCTATTTTAATCAGGCGTATCAATTATTTCCGACTTGGCAAATAGCAAAAACAGAATTAATTAACTCGTTGCTTTTTGTCACAATTGTGTTGTTATTATTACCGAAATTAATGGGGATTATTGTCACACTGATCCATCGTAATAAACAATTTGGCGGCTCATTTAAATTAATTTTAGGCTCAATCATTGAAACCGTGTTTGCCATTATTATCGCCCCGCTGATGATGGTTTTTCATAGCTACTTTGTGGTGTGTGTATTTTTAGGTAAAAAAGTAACGTGGGACGCCCAGCCTCGATCAGGCCGCATGGTTCCGTGGCAAGAAGCGATAGGTTACACATTACTATCAACCTTAATCGCCTTAGCTTGGGGCGGTATTGCTTATTACTTTACGCCTGTATTCTTTTGGTGGTTATCGCCGATCTTAGTTGGATTGATCTTAGCAGCCCCAATTGTACGATATTCAAGTAGCATAGGCTTAGGGGTTAAATTACGTAAAATGGGCATATTTATTTGCCCGAGTGAAGTTGATAATAACGACACCCTTGCAGCCTTACGTGTACATGAGCAAGAAATAGCATTACCGAATGATGATGTTGCTAACTTTACAATCCCTACATTGGGGCAAGAGCAACCTAGCGTAATGCCAATTCAGAGCTTTAAGCGCCAAGGTTTAAGTAAACGTAAACGCGTTTTAAATGCCCATCAACAGCTCAAAAAGAAGCTGTTTAACTAACCTGAACCTAGTTGATATAAAAAAACCGCGCAATTTACATTGCGCGGTTTTTTATTAACTCATAGTTGGCGTTAAGTTTAAAGAAGACCTAGCTTCTTAAGTTCGCCCATTGCCATCTTGCCAGAAAGTGGTACATAACCATCTTTCTCTACAATTTTTTGGCCATCTTGTGATAACACCATTTTTAAGAACTCTGCTTCAATAGGTGCAAGCGGTTTATTCGGGTGTTTATTCACATAAACATATAAAAAGCGCGACAGTGGGTATTTACCTGTTGCTACATTTTCAAGTGTTGCATCAACAAAGTTATCGCCTTTTTTCGCCAGTGGTACAGTACGTACGCCTGATGTTTTATAACCGATACCTGAGTAACCAATTGCATTCACTGATGAAGAAATTGATTGCACTACCGATGCTGAACCTGGTTGCTCGTTCACGTTGTTACGGAAGTCACCTTTACATAGCGCTTTGTTTTTAAAGTATCCGTAAGTACCAGATACAGAATTACGGCCATAAAGCTGAATGTCTTTTGCAGCCCAATTCCCCGTTAAACCTACATCACTCCAACGAGTCACATCTGCATCAGCACCACATTTACGAGTTGAAGAGAAAATCGCATCGATTTGGTCGATACGTAAACCTTCAATTGGATTGTCTTTATGAACAAATACTGCCAATGCATCAATCGCTACACGTACTTCAGTAGGTTTATAACCGTAACGTTTTTCAAACGCTTCGATTTCTTTTGATTTCATTCTGCGGCTCATCGGGCCAAAGTTTGCTGTGCCTTCTGTCAATGCCGGTGGCGCAGTAGATGAACCAGCCGCTTGAATTTGGATGTTCACATTTGGGTAAATACGTTTATATTCTTCAGCCCAAAAGGTCATCATGTTGGCTAAAGTATCAGAGCCCACAGATGAAAAATTACCTGAAATACCACTGGTTTTTTGATACTCAGGAATAACTGTATCTACTGCCATTGCTTGTGCAGATACAAATGTTGTTACTGCCACACCCATTGCGGCTACTAGGTTTTTAAATCTCATTAGGTTGCTCCGATTTTGTTCGTCCATTTCTTAACTGTCGTCTACTCTAAAGAGAATAGATGACAGTTAGATTACTCTAAAATGACACTTTTATGACTTTGGCTTTTTGGCTCAATTATTTAATAGCACTGTTTTTTCACGACTAAAAGCAAACGAAAAACATGATCCTTCGCCTAATTTACTTTTAATTATCAATTGGCTATCGTGACGAGTTAATACATGTTTGGTGATGGCTAAACCCAGCCCTGAGCCACCGGTGGTACGACTACGTGCTTTATCAACCCGATAAAAACGCTCAGTTAAACGATTAATATGCTCTGGTGCAATACCATCGCCATTATCAACTACTGAAAAGTACGCTTGATTATCTTTTAGCTTCCAGCTTACGGTTATTTTACCGCCCGCCTTGGTGTAATGAATAGCATTAAACACTAAATTAGAGAAGGCACTGCGCAGCTCCTCTTCAGCGCCTTTTATATCGACGTTAGCATCAATATCAAATATCAACTCATGCCCTTTGTCTTGATTCAATGATTGTGCTTCAGTCCTAATATAGCTAAGTAACTGCGGTACATTGATCGCTTTATCATTATCTTGACGTCGAGCGCCTTCAATACGTGATAACGACAATAGCTGATTTACCAAGCTATCCATGCGTTTACACTGTTCAAGCATAGTACCTTGTGCTTTATTCCACATTGCCGGTGGTGGCACCATATCGCCATCAAACATTTCTAAGTAACCAGTAACAACGGTTAATGGCGTACGTAGCTCATGAGATACATTGGCAACAAAGTCTTTGCGCATTTGCTCAAGTTGCTTCAGTCGCGTGACATCACGCACAACAACCATTAATTGTGAGCTGGCATATGGCATTACCCGAAACTCTAAAACTTGCTCAACACTGTGACCACTTTCAAGTTCTAATGCTTCATCAAACAATTCCGTTTGCATGTATTTTGCAAATTTAGGATCGCGAATAAGGTTGTCAAGCCGTTGACCATGATCCGCTGGCCACTGTAATCCAAGCACTTTCAAAGCTAGTTGATTACACCAAACAATACTTAAATCACGTTGTAGAACAATAACCGCATCAGGCACTGCTTCTGCGCCATCGCGAAAACGACGGATCAAATCAGCTAATTCATTACGTTTTTTACGGTTGCGATGTTGTAAATGGTAGATCCCTTCAAATACTTGCTCCCATGCCCCCTCGCCTTCAGGTGGATTAAAACTACGTTGATTCAATAGCCAATCACTGAGCCGATAGAGTTGATGATAATGCCAAACAAGCAGTGAAAAAGATCCTAAAAATAAAAGCAAAAATGGCGCACCAATAAGCACGCCAATTAATAATAAAGGTAGGAAATAGATAAACAGACGCTTTGCTAACGCCTGCTTATTAACAACTCGATACATACACTCACTTTACCTTAGAGTAAGTAAATTTAAGCCAAAATTAATTATTGGCTTGGTCATCTCCATGACACTTATAATTTACTGGAAAAACGATAGCCTGCACCACGTACAGTTTGTACTAAACGGTCATGACCAAGCGGTGCAATCGCTTTGCGTAAGCGACGAATATGCACGTCTACGGTTCTATCTTCAACATAGACATTAGTCCCCCATACGTTATCTAGTAGCTGTTCACGGCTATAAACACGTTCAGGATGAGTCATAAAGAAATGCAATAAGCGAAATTCTGTCGGTCCCATATCCAACTCGCTACCTTCAGAGGTAACACGGTGTGAAATAGGATCAAGACGTAAACCATGTACATCAATCGCTTCTTCCAATGAAGTAGGCGACACACGACGAATAACGGCTTTAATACGCGCCATTAATTCTTTTGGTGAAAATGGTTTAGTAACATAATCATCAGCACCGACTTCAAGACCGCGAACTTTATCTTCTTCTTCGCCGCGAGCAGTCAGCATAATAATAGGAATTTGGCGAGTATATTCACTTTGCTTAAACTTTTTAGCAATTTGAATTCCACTACCACCTGGTAGCATCCAATCTAATAACACCATATCTGGATAAGGCTCTACCATCGCTGCAATGGCTGAATCGTAATCTTCCGCTTCAATTGCTTGAAAACCATTTTGCTCTAATACAAAAACCAGCATCTCTCTGATCGGTGCTTCGTCATCGACGACAAGTACTTTACGTGACATTCCAATTTATCTCTTTCGTTATCGAACTAGTTTTCATTATTATGACTAAGTATGACATTTTTATGAAAGTGTAACGTGTAAATCGAAATGCGGGGTAAAAAATGCAAAATAAACCTTTTTAAGGTACATAATTAGCATGCATTATCAAATTTCACATTTAAAAATCATACTTTATAATTGCTACATTACTACTTTGTATTAAATTCCCCTTTCAATAATCAACTATACAGTATCACGATGTAAGCCACGAAAGCATCTTCATACTCTAACTCAATTAAAACGCCTATTAACATCGGCGATCATTAACAGAGATCAAAATCCTACCAAGTTTCATTTCAGGGATCATTCGTTTACCAACCGAGTTAGATCTGGGATCAGTGTTTTACCTAGCTAAAGCCATAAGTTGTTGATCATTTATACAACAAAGCTTTGAAATGGCTATTTTTATAACAAAACCTCTGCCAATCAAGCTGATCCTTAGTAAAAATCTGATCTCAACAAAGCACAGTTAGTAAAGCAATGATCCCAAAGCCCCTGCTTGGTAAAATAATGATCTTTTACGATCAGGCATAAAAAAGCCAGTAGCTTTAACACTACTGGCTGTTTTATAACTTAATAAATTAAATTATTTAATTTTCGGATCTAATTCACCCGTTAAATATTTAAGGTGCATCTCATCAAGTGAGATTGGTTTGATCTTACCTGCTTGACCCGCTGTACCAAATGACTCATAACGTGCAACACAGATCTCTGTCATTGCTTTTGTCGCTTCAGCTAAATACTTACGTGGATCAAAGTTTGCTGGATTAAGCGCAAGATGGCGACGAATAGCCCCTGTAGATGCTAATCGTAAGTCTGTATCGATATTTACTTTACGCACACCAAACTTAATTCCCTCAACGATCTGCTCAACTGGCACACCATAGGTTTCTGGGATCTCACCACCATATTGGTTGATGATTTCAAGCCATTCTTGCGGCACTGATGACGAACCGTGCATAACTAAGTGAGTGTTAGGAATACGTGCGTGGATCGCTTTAATACGATCAATCGCCAAAATATCATCCGTTGGCGGACGTGTAAATTTATACGCGCCGTGTGAAGTACCACACGCAATCGCTAAGGCATCAACATGGGTTTTACTTACAAAATCGGCCGCTTCTTCTGGATCGGTTAACATTTGATCTGTGGTTAGTTTACCTTCAGCACCAACGCCATCTTCTTCGCCAGCTTCGCCAGTTTCAAGTGAGCCTAGCACACCTAACTCGCCTTCAACAGACACACCACAAGAGTGTGCAAGTTCAACAGTTTTACGCGTTACATCAACGTTATACTCATATGATGATGGTGTTTTACCATCGCTCATTAACGAGCCATCCATCATCACTGATGAAAAACCTAATTGAATTGAACGTTGGCAAACGCCAGGTGAGGTACCGTGATCTTGATGCATTACCACTGGAATATGTGGCCACTCTTCAATCGCAGCTAAAATCATATGACGTATAAATGGGGCACCAGCATAGGCACGAGCGCCAGCTGAACCTTGTACAATTACTGGGCTGTTAGTTTTGTCAGCCGCCATCATAATAGCGCGGATCTGCTCTTGGTTATTAACGTTAAATGCTGGTACGCCATAACCATGTTCAGCTGCATGATCAAGAAGTTGTCGCATACTGATTAAAGCCATTTGGTATTCTCCAAATTGTCGATAGCTGCGCACGCGCAAAACTACCTAGTTCGAACGGAATAGTTGAGTTCGGTGCAATCACTGCACCTCGATAGTATTGGCTCTTGCCAAATTTACCGTCATACAAAACCAGCTATTAAATAAGGGTGAGAGGTATTTAATATCTGATCACACTCAGTGTAGTTAGCAGCCTAAACTAACAATTGCTAACTACATTGAGTAAACGCTAATTACTTAGCGCGTTGTTCAAGCATAGCAACTGCTGGTAATTTTTTCCCTTCTAAAAACTCAAGGAAAGCACCACCGCCAGTTGAAATATACGAAATTTTATCGGCAATGCCGTATTTATCAATCGCTGCTAACGTATCACCGCCACCAGCTATTGAGAACGCATTTGAATTAGCGATTGCTTGAGCAATAGCACGGGTGCCATTACCAAACTGGTCAAATTCAAATACACCTACTGGACCATTCCATACAACAGTACCTGCATTAGCAATAATTTTTGCAAGTTTGCTCGCTGTATCTGGGCCAATATCAAAAATCATATCTGTGTCTGTTACTTCGCTAACATCTTTTAATGTTGCAACGGCTGATTCTGAAAACTCATTGCCAACAACCACATCAGTAGGTACTGGTATTTCACCATTATTACTTTTAGCAGCCGCACTTAGCTTATTTGCTTCATCAATTAGGTCAGCTTCGTATAATGACTTACCAACCGGGTAGCCTGCCGCAGCAATAAAGGTATTTGCAATACCGCCACCAGTGACTAATTGATCAACAATCGTTGAAAGTGAATCAAGTACTGTTAGTTTAGTTGATACTTTAGAGCCGCCCACAATCGCCACTAATGGACGAGCGGGGTTATCAAGTGCTTTACCTAATGCCTCTAATTCAGCCGCCAATAGTGGGCCTGCACAAGCAACATCTGCAAATAAACCAACGCCATGGGTAGACGCTTGAGCACGATGGGCGGTACCAAATGCATCCATTACATACACATCACATAATGCAGCAAGCTTTTTAGATAACGCTTCGTCATCTTTGCTTTCGCCAACATTAAAGCGTACGTTTTCAAAAACGACCACTTCATTATCAGCAATTTCAACGCCATTTAAGTAATCTTTTTCAAGACGTACATTTTGTTCAAGTGCTTCATTAAGGTAATCAACAACTGGCGCTAAAGAAAACGCTTCATCATATTCCCCTTCCGTAGGGCGGCCTAGGTGTGACATAACCATTACTTTAGCGCCTTTTTCAAGGGCTAATTTAATACTCGGTAATGCAGCACGAATACGTGCATCTGAGGTCACTTTACCTGCTTTTACTGGTACATTTAAATCTTCACGAATTAACACGCGTTTGCCGTTTAAATCTAAATCCGCCATATTTATGACCGACATGGACTTCTCCTTAGTTAACGATACTGACTTGAAATATATAGGTTTTATTTTTAGGTTTGAACTTTTATATTAATTACTTGCTGCCATCATCACTCGTGCTGTATCGAGCATTCTATTAGCAAACCCCCACTCATTATCACACCACACTAACAACTTTATCAGTCGTTTATGACTGACTCGTGTCTGTGTGCCATCTATAATACAAGAATGTGGGTCATGATTAAAATCAACCGAGACCAATGGCTCTTCGGTATAACTTAAAATACCTTCTAGGCGGTCTCTCGCTGCTGCTTTTAATACCTTATTCACCGCTTTTAAATCAACATCGGCGTTGACAGTCACACTCAAATCCATCGCAGTAACATTGATAGTAGGTACTCGCACCGAAATAGCTTCAAAGCGGCCATGGAACTTAGGTAAAATACGCTCAATACCGCGAGCTAATTTAGTATCAACGGGAATAATCGACTGACTCGCAGCGCGGGTACGACGTAAATCATGATGATAAGCATCAATTACTTGCTGATCATTCATCGACGCATGAATAGTCGTAATCGCCCCTGATTCTATACCAAAGGCATCATCAAGTACTTTAATCACCGGTACTATACAGTTTGTGGTACATGATCCATTAGAGACAATCGTATGCTCAGCGAGTAGTTCATCATCATTGATACCATAAACAATAGTGGCATCAACATCCGCATCTGCGGGCTGAGAAAATAAGACTTTCTTTGCGCCAGCATCAAGATGTAACTGCGCATGTTCACGAGAGTGATACACACCAGTACATTCTAAAACCACATCAACATCAAGTAACTGCCAAGGTAATTCACGCGGGTTTTGTTCTGCAAATAAAGCAATTGTATCGCCCGCTACCGATAAGGTGTCTTCACCTAAAGTAACTGGAAACGCAAAACGGCCATGAGACGTATCATATTTAAGAAGATGAGCGATCCCTTGAGGATCAGCAAGTTCATTAATCGCAACAATTTTGATCTCGTCGCTTAAGCCCGATTCATAAAGAGCGCGAACAATATTTCGACCAATTCGACCAAAACCATTGATTGCAAGTTTGATTGCCATGAAGAAGAAAATCCACTCTAGTTGCTTGCAGATAAAGGCAACCTGCCTTTTAGATGCGCGTATTGTAATCGACCTTTGTCTTGATTATAAGAGGGAGAGTTAAATAAATGTTTTAAGCCCGCTTTTGATGCTGCAATTTTGGTAATCGACCTTTGTCTTGATTATAAGAGGGAAAGTTAAATAAATGTGTTAAGCCTGCTTTTGATGCTGCAATTTTGGTAATCGACCTTTAATCTGAATATAAAAGGCAAGATTAAATAAATGTTTACTCCCTCTCCTTTCTTCCTGATATCTACTCATAACATAGAATAAAACAGCGCTTATAGGTTCATTTTCACGAGTGAATTTTAGTCAATTTATGCTATTTAGGTTTATTATTATTGAATTATTTTATAATAGCGTTACTTTATTCAAGACAACGAACACTATTCAATCAAAAAACAATTGATGAAACTAAAAGATCATTAATCTAAACATTAGGTTAGAAATAAAATGACAACACACACAAAAATCTTAATTGCAGATGATCACCCGCTGTTTCGACAAGCACTATTACTTATGCTGGAATCAAGCTTTAATAATGCTTGCCTACTTGAAGCCGAAACAATTCCCGAATTAGAGCACAAATTAGCAAACACCACAGATGTTGATCTGATCTTACTCGATCTTGATATTCCGGGTGCACAGGGTTTTAATACGCTGAGTAATATACGTGAGCTGTATCCTGAAATAGGGGTGATTGTAGTATCAGGTTTTGAAGAGCCTGATACCATACGCAAAGCGATGAGCCTGGGTGCAGCAGGCTTTATACCTAAATCAACTCCCGTCCCTGAGATGATAAAAGCAATAGAAGATGTGCTACAAGGCAAACTATGGACACCCACCGATGATCACAATAAAAATACGCCAGAGCAACAGCAAGCAGAAAAGTTAGCAACATTAACGCCCCAACAGCATAAAATATTACACATGTTTGCCGATGGTTTGTTAAATAAACAAATCGCCTACGAACTTAGCTTGTCTGAATCTACAATCAAAAGCCATGCCAGCACAATATACTTAAAACTTGGGGTAAAAAGTCGAACTCAAGCCGTGATTTTATTAAACGAGCAGCAACTGGCACAAGCATCACTTTCACCTTTTCATCGCCATTAACTATTATAATTTTTTTCTAGCTGTTTAGTTAATAAAGCACTCATCAACGCCCGTAATGCGACGGGCTTGATGATTTTCCGCAAATAGCCAATATCGGCTTGCTTTGCCTGTACTTGCACTAACTCATCAGTTGTTGCGGTGATTAAAATCGCAGGTAATGGATACTGGCTGATTGCTCGAATACGCTTGATTAATTCAATGCCATTACAGCCATCAAGATGCTCCGAGTGAGGCTTTTGCTCCTGACGCTCAGAGTAGTCTACTGTTACAATATGCAAAGGGTTAGCGGGGAACATTGGTTCAGCACTAAGTTGATAATCAACTAAGAGAATATCAATTTCATCTTCATGTGTTTTATAAAGTGCAGACGCCTCAGCTGCGGTTGTCGCGGTAAATACACGACATTTCCAGGCTGTTAAAAGCTCGGTCATACCTGCAATAACATCTTTTTCGTTATCAATACATAGCACCCCAACTCCTTGCAAAGTCATATTCTTAGGGGCAAGTGTCGGCTTTGTTTGCTGTACACGGTTTACAATCGGTACTTCAACGCTAAACAAGCAGCCATGCTCAGGCTCTGATACCAAGCCAACCTTATGCTCAAGAATATTAGCCAGGCTTTGTGCAATATTTAAACCCAACCCCAAGCCTTTAGGGCCAATCATTTGCGTCGATAATTGTGTAAATTGTTCAAATACTTCTTGCTGCTTATCTTCGGGGATGCCAGGTCCGTTATCAATTACTTGAATACTTAAGTAATTGCCCTTACGACGACAACCCAGCAATACTTTACCGTTATTTGCATAGCGAAATGCATTACTTAAAAAGTTTTGCACAATCCGCGTTAGCAAAGTTAGATCTGTGCGGATAAATAATTGACTTGAGTGACAGCGAAAATCAATTTTATAATCTTTACTCAAGGCAGAAAACTCCGAATGCAACATACTAAATACCCGCTCCAGTGCAATGTCATTGAAAACAGGGGTGATATTGCCACTTTCAATCCGCGCAATTTCATTTAAATCAAGTAATAGGTTATTTGCTATCTCTAACGAATTATCAATTTTCTTAATTTGCTCACGCTCTTGTATTGACACTCTAGGGCTCAAACAAACCGCAGAAGAAAACAACCGAGCAGCCGACAATGGTTGCAAAAGATCATGACTACAGGCTCTTAAATATTGACTCTTTTTCAAATGAGCCTGCTCTGCTTTTAACCTTGCATCAGCGAGTTCTCGATTAGCTTTTTCAAGCTCTAAGTTTGCTAGTTCTAATTCTGTCGTGCGCGCAAGAACACGACTTTCAAGATCGGTATTTTCTTCTTTTAAATAATTTTCTGCTCGGCGAAACTCCGTAATATCTGAGAAAATCATCACAAATCCTCCACCAGGTATTGGGTTCCCTTCAATTAACAGCACCTTACCATTGGCTAACTTTCGCTCTGATTTATGCTTACTACCGGCTTTTAAGTACTCAAGACGTTTATTAACCTGCCCCTCAATATTATGTATATAGCGATTTTGATTGCTAAGGTTGAAGCGGATCAACTGGCTAATTGGGCAACCAATATAAATTAAATTTTTAGGGTAATTAAAAATATCTAGATACTGCTTATTCCATGCTACTAAATTCAAATTAGCATCTATCACAGAGATCCCTTCACTGGTATTTTCAATCGCTCCTTGCAATACTGAACGACTAAATTCAAGTTGTTGAGTAGAGTTATCCTCAACAATTTTAGCAACTTGATCAAATGCGATATCACGACCAGCCAAAGCAAAAGAAATCACCAATTTGGCTGATGCCGAGCCCATTACACTCGCTAATGTCTGCTCTGCATGCAGTAATAAAGCCTCATTATAGGTTTTATGCTTTTTAATTTTATGTGATTGATTAAATTCAGCAAAGCACTCGGCTGCTTTGTCTTGACCAATAAAGCGAGCAATTAACAGCTCGAGTTCCTGACGATCTATTTTTGGTTGTTTAGGCAGATGTGAATCTTGTTTATTATCGGTTTCATAGAAATATTTACTCTGCATTTCTTCGCGAATATTTTGCCGAGTAAGCTGTGAAACAATAAACAGCACAATAAGGTTAATAGCCAAGCCAAACAAGGTAGCCACCGTTGTAGCAGGCCAATTTGTATTGCTTAACGGGTGTGCATAAAACCCAAGCTGTGGTAATAAATTAAACAGTGCCCAAATAGAGAAACCACAAAACATGCCCCAAAAAACGCCCTTTTGAGTTGCTCTTCGCCAAAAAAAAGCAGCAACCAATGCAGGCCCTATTTGCGCAATCGCGCCAAACGCAACCTCCCCAAGTGATGCCAGCGTATCAGGGGGAGATACCAGTAACATGCAATAACTAAGTGCAATAACCACCACCACTAATATTTTTCGGATCAATAATAATCGGGATTGAAAGTGTAAAAAGTCGTGGTGCTTACGAGGTGCTAATTTAAAAATTAATGGAAAAACAATTTCATTACTGAGCATAGTACTCAAAGCAATGGTCGATACAATTACCATTGAACTTGCCGCAGAAACCGCTCCTAAAAATGCAAATAGCGACAACCACTCTTGGCCGTTATAAGCGGGCAAAAATAAAACATACGCGTCAGGGTCTAAAGAGTGACCATAATTTAATGTGCCAGCAAGGCCTATAGGGCCTGCAAAAAATGCGAATACCAAGATATAAATAGGCAATAACCAACGTGCTAAATTACTGGTTTTTTGCTCTTTAATTTCAACAAACATAACTTGAAATTGCCTTGGTAAACATAAAAAAGCTGACATAACGATGATCAATAAACCCACCATACCTACTAGGTTATAGCTTTCAAACTGCTGCGATAAAGACACAAAACCTTGTGACTTTTGCCAAATGTCTACAGGTGAATCGTAAATTACAAACGATACAAATAAGCCAACAAGTAAAAAAGCGATCAGTTTAACTAACGATTCAAAGGCAATCGCTATCATCACACCAGGATGACGCTCTGTTACATCGATAGTTCGAATGCCAAAGATAATGGTGAATCCAGCTAAAATCAGGCTAACGATTAAACCTAATTGCCAAATCGGAAAATCTTGGCTTTGCTGTAAAATTTTATAAGAGTAAACAATCGCTTTAAGCTGCAAAGCAATATAAGGCAAGGTGCCAATCATGGCCACTAACGTTACCAACAAGGCTAAGCTTTGTGATTTACCAAACCGAGCCGAAAGTAAATCAGCAATGGAAGTACTTTTGAGTTTGAGGCAGGTTTTTATGATCCGCTGAATAAAAGGCCAAGCAAATATAAATAATAAAATAGGGGCTAAATAAACCGAAATATAAGAAAAAGAGCTATTTGCCGCCTGCGCTGAAGTACCTAGAAACCCCCAAGACGTACAGTAAACCCCTAATGATAAGGCATAAATAATAGCATGCTGTTTGGCAACTAGCTTATGTCGATACTTGCCCCCAAGGTGGGCAATTAGAAATAACAAACTAATGTAACCAATACTTACACTAACCAACAACCAATTAGAAAACATCGCGCTCTTCTTTGTATCAAATTGTATTTATTATTATTTTCAATGCTTACTTTGCCCGTAAAACACAGCATATAACATTGGACTAAAGGACTAAGCGCAAGGTACTAGCCCTTATTTACAATTGTTGATTTTTTCGACTCACCTAGTATGAATCACACATAATAACAAAGGAATTTGGTCGATGTTCAACACACAATATAAAAAATTACTGCTTACATCTGCTTTTCTTACTGCCAGTACATCCGCACTGGCAGGCTACGAGATCAACATAACTGAAAACGATAAATTAACCTTCGGTGGCTACATTAAAATTGATGCACGATACGTTGACGGTGACATTGCCTATCGTGATTACTGGATTGGTGATGGCATTGCTTTAGAAGAAGACGCATCCCAGTTTCGTATCTTTGCTAACGAAACCCGTTTCAATACTAAATACCAACACGGCGAGATAACAGGCTTCATCGAAATGGATTTTTGGGGCGGCGGCGGTAATGAAATTGTCTCTAACTCAGCTAACCCGCGCATCCGACATGCTTTTATAAACTACAAAGATCTCACTGTTGGCCAAACTTGGTCAACCTTTATGAATACTAGCGCAATTCCTGAAACTGCCGATTTTGCTGGCGCAACAACAGGTCTAGTATTTATTCGTCAAGGACAAGTACGTTATAACATGGGCAACTTCCAAGTATCCATTGAAAATCCTGAGAGCTGGGGGGGCGATACCGCAAACGATAATATTCCTGATTTAATCGCACGCTATAACATCAAAGGTGATTGGGGCAATGTCTCTATTTCTGGCTTAGCACGGCAATTACATACCTTATCAGGTAACACTGAAAGCGCCTTTGGCGCATCTGTTGCGGCACGAATTAAAACAACAGGAAAAGATGACTTACGCCTACAAATTCATAAAGGTGATTTAGGCCGCTATGTAGGGGCTGCGGCTGTTAAAGATCTCTATGGTGAAGAAGTTGAAGATATCACCTCTGTATTAGTGGCCTATCGTCATTTTTGGAATGATTCACTGCGTTCAAGCGTGCTGTACGGCAAAGTTGATGGAGATGTATCCAATCGTGAGCGTACGCAATGGGGTATAAACCTCTTTCAAAACTTAACTAAAGAACTCGAAGTGGGTATTGAAGTCGGTAACTTTTCAATTGATGAGTTAGATAAAGATTCAAATTACCTACAAGCCACAATGAGATACATCCTCTAGCTGACAGAACACTTTCTAATGTTTGTTGTGTGTAATAACGACCCCAACCGTTAATACATTTTAAAGAGGGTTCACCCCCTCTTATTTTTCAACGCATTCGTTATTCATTTTTATTCTCAGTTAAATTTAGGAGTATGAGTATGACAACATCGATACTCAATATAGAGCAAATATCGCTAGCTTTTGGTGGTGTTAAAGCCTTAACAGATGTTAGTTTTTCGGTGACTAAAGGCTCTGTATTTTCAATTATTGGCCCAAATGGGGCTGGTAAAACATCAATGCTCAATTGCATTTCTGGCCGCTATCAACCTAACAGTGGAAAAATCACCTTTGCAGATCAAGATGTTACCCACTTAAAACCCAATGACCGCGCAGACTTAGGTATGGGCCGTACTTTTCAAAACTTAGCCTTATTTGGCCATATGTCAGTGCTCGATAATATTATGGTTGGTCGCCATCACTTATTAAAAAACAATTGGTTAACAGGGCCGTTATATTGGGCTTCTGGGGCGCAAAAAGAAGAACTCGCTCACCGAAGAAAAGTAGAAGAAGTGATCGACTTCCTTGAGATCTCTCATATCAGAAAATCCATCGCTGGCACCTTGTCTTACGGGCTTCGTAAACGCGTTGAATTAGCTCGTGCAATGGCTCTAAACCCAAAACTGATTTTACTTGACGAACCAATGGCTGGAATGAATCTGGAAGAAAAAGAAGACATGGCCAGATACATCCTCGATTTAAATGAAGAATTCGGTATTACGGTCGTTATGATTGAACATGATATGGGAGTTGTAATGGATATTTCTCATGAAGTTATGGTGCTGGATTTTGGTAAAAAATTAATTTCTGGTTTACCACACGAAGTCATGGCTGACCCCTATGTTAAACGTGCCTACCTTGGTCTTGAAGACGACGCAGAGCCAGCCACCTTAGAGGAGGTAAGTTAATGACTAGCCAAATCAATCAAGATTTTGAGATGGGTGAACTGAATACCTTCCCCAAAATTCTACAACACAATGCCACGCATTGGCCTGATATGGTGGCGATGCGAGAAAAAGAGTTTGGTATTTGGAACGAGTTCAGCTGGGCCGAATATAACAATAAAGTAAAGTGGTTGTCGCTCGCGTTGAGTAACAAAGGCGTGAATACAGATGATACCATTGCCTTACTTGGTGATAACCGCCCAGAATGGATATGGGGCGAAATTGCTGCTCACGCTTTACGTTGCCATTCATTAGGTATTTATCAAGATTCAATGCATGACGAAGTAATCTATTTACTCGCTAGCAGTGGCGCAACCGTTGTGATTGCTGAAAACGAAGAGCAATGCGATAAATTACTTGATTTAGGTGATGGCATAGAGCAAGTAAAATTCATTGTTTATTGCGACCCAAGAGGTATGCGCAAATACAACGACTCGCGACTTATAGATATCAATACCCTATACATACTGGGCCAAGAACTCGAACAAGCATCCCCTGATCGTTATCAAGCCATGATAGATGCCTCAGCCCCTGACGACATTGCTATTTACTGCACCACTTCAGGTACCACATCAAAACCCAAAATTGCCCTACTCAATGGTGGCAATTTTATTAAGCACTGTAGTTCATATTTACGTGCTGACCCGCGTCAAGCTGGCGACAACTATGTATCTGTATTGCCCTTACCTTGGATCATGGAGCAAGTCTATGCAATTGGCCAAGCACTGATCGCCCGTCAAATTGTAAATTTTGTTGAAGAACAACAAACACTCATGGCTGACCTACGAGAAATTGGCCCCAGCTTTGTACTATTAGCACCACGGGTATGGGAAGGCATTTTAGCTGACGTACAAACCCGTATGATGGATTCAACACCTTTTAAAAGAAAGCTATTTAATTTTGCCATGAAGCTGGCTGAGCAAAGCCAAGTAACAGGCAAAAAATCATGGCTAGCTGAAATTCTACTGCTAAAAGCACTTCGTGATCGACTCGGTTTTTCATTCTTAAAATCGGCTGCCACCGGCGGAGCTGCGATGGGGCCTGACACCTTTAAGTTTTTCCAAACCATTGGTGTGCCTTTACGCCAACTCTACGGCCAAACAGAAATGTGCGGAGCTTACACCATCCATCATGAAGCCGATGTTGACTACGACAGTGTTGGCGTCGCGTTTGATAATGCACAAATTAAAGTCATTAATCCCGATAAAGCCGGTATTGGCGAAGTTATTGCTAAAACAGTCGGAATGTTTAGTGGCTACCTTAATAATCAACAAGCCTATGATGAAGACGTGATTGACGGCTGGATGCAAACAGGTGATGCCGGTTACTTTAAACCGTCTGGCCATTTAGTGGTGATTGATCGGATCAAAGATCTCGCTTGCACCAGCGACGGCGCACAATATTCTCCTCAATATATAGAAAACAAACTTAAGTTTTCTTCATTTATTGGCGAAGCCGTTATTTTAGGTAAAGCAAAGCCTTATCTATCAGCCATCATTTGTATTCGTTTTAGTATTGTTGCGAAATGGGCTGAGCAACAAGGGCTGTCGTTTACCAACTACACCAACTTATCAACCCTGCCTGAAGTGTACGAAAAAATTGGCGAAGAAATAATGCGCGTCAATGAGTCACTTCCTGAATCACAAAAAATCCATAAATTTTTATTACTTTACAAAGAACTTGATGCCGATGATGGCGAATTAACACGAACCCGTAAAGTTCGCCGTAGTGTTATTGCGGATAAATATGGCGACATTATTTCATCCATTTATGACAACAAGGAAAATGTTGATATTGATACCATGGTGGTATTTCAAGATGGTACTAAAACCCGTATTCAAACCCAGCTTAAAGTCACTTCGCTGATCGAAACAGCCTGCACGGCTGCTGATAACACTATCAACATAACACGGAGAGTCTCATGAATTTTGAATTGCTAATTCAACTAATCGTCAATGGTTTAATTGTCGGCTTACTCTATGGCGTCGTTGGGATGTGCTTTGTATTAGTGTACAAATCAACGCAAATTGTAAACTTTGCCCAAGGTGAGTTTTTATTAGTGGGTGCCTGGGTATGCTGGGCAGTACTGATTTATTTAGAGCTGCCTTTTGTAGTGGGCTTTTTACTGACAATGGCCTTTATGGCAATCTTTGGTGTGCTGCTGCAAATGATTGTTTTACGCCCGATGATAGGTGAACCTATTATCTCAGTGATCATGATCACCATTGGCTTATCAATCTTTTTTCAAGCCTTGATGAAATGGATTTTTGGTGTTTCAGCGCAAAGTTACCCGCAAGTATTTACCACTAATAGCATCCAAATATTTGGCTTGAACATTGAAGCCGCTTACTTAATGAGCACCATAATCGCCTTAATAATTATGGTTGCCTTCTATCTATTCTTTAAACATTCAAAATACGGTTTAGCAATGCGAGCCACAGCCTTTGATCAACAGATTGCACAAAGCTTAGGTATTTCGGTAAAACAAGTTTTTGCTATGAGCTGGGGTATTGCTGCTACGGTTTCAGCCACAGCTGGAATTGTTATTGGCATGGTAAACGGGGTTTCAAATTCACTGTCATTAATTGGTATCAAAGTTTTCCCTGCAGTTATTCTTGGCGGTTTAGATTCTATCATCGGCGCTATTGTCGGTGGTTTGATCATTGGTGTATTAGAGAATGTCGCTGAGTTTTTCGACAGCCAATATCTGCATGTTGGCAATATGTATGACATCGCACCATTTTACGTGTTGCTCGTCATCCTTTGGTTCAAACCATACGGTTTGTTCGGCACAAAAGATATTGAACGTATTTAAACAAGCCGATTTAGGTGCATCAATAGCGCCTAACAAGTGCAGATAAAGGTAAATTTTAGGAGTTTATTATGTCCAGTTTAACCATGAGACCCTGCGGCGATTTCCGCACCAGTTATAAACAAGATAATACAATTTTTGAAACAACAACCATCAAAAATGTGGCAATTTTCGCAATTGCCCTATTATGTGCAGCGCCATACTTAGTCGATGCATATTACCTAACCCTATTTATTCAAATTTCATATTTAGGGATAGCCGCACTAGGGCTCAATATTTTGGTCGGTTACACCGGACAAATTTCATTAGGTCATGGCGCATTTTTTGGCTTTGGTGCTTTTGCATCAGCATGGCTCAATATCTCCTTTGGTATTCCTGTATTGCTGTGTATTCCACTGGCTGGTTTTTTAACAATGGCTGTAGGCATGATGTTTGGTTTACCGGCCTCAAGAATTAAAGGCTTGTACTTAGCTATAGCCACACTGGCTGCGCAGTTTATTTTAGAAGACTTCTTTGCCCGTGCTGACTGGTTTTCTGGTGGTTCTGCCGGCTCATCTGCCGACCCAATTAGTATATTTGGCTTTGTTTTTAATAGCGATGAAAGCTTCTTTTATATCGCCTTAGCAGCCTTAGTTATTATGTATATTTGGGGCTGTAATCTGATGCGCAGTCGTGATGGTCGCGCCTTTGTTGCAGTACGTGACCATTATCTATCAGCTGAGATCATGGGTATCAAGCTCAATAAATATCGCTTACTCTCTTTTGGTATATCGTCTTTTTATGCCGGTATTGGCGGTGCCTTATATGCCCATTACTTAGGCTATGTTTCTGCCGAAGGCTTCACCTTATTTATGTCGATTCAATTTTTAGCCATGATCATCATCGGCGGCTTGGGTTCAATTAAAGGCACCTTAATGGGTGTGGTATTTATGGTGTTTTTACCTGAAGTGCTCGAAAGCGGCGTAGGTTTAATGAAAATGACCGACTGGGGCAATATTCCAATGGTGGTTGATGGCCTGGCCTATATCAAAGAAATGGCCATTGGCTTAGTGATTATCTTATTCCTTATTTTTGAGCCGCAAGGCATGGCACACCGCTGGGCACAAATTAAAAACTATTGGAAGTTTTACCCGTTCTCGTACTAATCAATAGACACTAACTTAAGCATATACAACACACATGAGCATCATTAATGCGTAAATAATTGGCAATCTAGCCATAAAAAGAAAAAGGAAATAGTTATGCACAATCATAAGGCAAAATTAACGTCTCTATTAATAGTAAGCGCGCTGTGCACCAGCCAACAAACATTCGCTGAAGACTCAGTCTTTGTTGGTCATCTAGCTGATATGAGTGGCCCGACAGCTTTTGTTGGTAAAAATTACGCTGACGGCGTGCGTGATTCCCTAGCTTACATTAACGAAAATGGTGGCATCAATGGCACTAAACTCGAATATGAAACAATTGATTACGCTTACAAAGTGCCGCAAGCGATTGCCGCTTATAAAAAGTGGCATTCGCGTAAAAACATGGTTGCCATGCAAGGCTGGGGCACCGCTGATACCGAAGCACTGATCTCATTTGTAGCCAAAGATAAACTACCAGTATTTTCAGCGTCTTACTCTGGCCACTTAACGGATCCTATGGGTAAAAACCCACATACAAAGAAACCAGCTCCTTATAACTTTTTTTACGGCGCATCCTATTCAGATGCGTGCCGCGGTTTAGTCCAGTGGGCAGCTGAGGACTGGCAAAAAAAGGGGGGCAAAGGCAAACCTAAGTTTACTCATATTGGTGCAAATCACCCCTTCCCTAATGCACCGAAAGAAGCCTGTGCAGAGTACGCCACCGAATTAGGCTTTGATGTACAACCTGCGGTTGTTATTTCGATGAAACCAGGTGATTTTAAAGCGCAATGTTTAAGCTTAAAAAGCTCAGGCTCAAATTACGGATATATAGGCAATCTAGGTGGTTCAGTATTGTCGTTAGTTAAATCATGTAACACCGTTGGTACCGATATTCAGTTTATGTCGAATATATGGGGGGGCGATAAAAAAATATTCCAAGCTGCGGGCGAAGGCATTAAAGATTATGTATTTCCAGCTATGACGCCGTTTTGGACTGATCAAGTACCTGGCATGAAACTCGTTAGGGAGATTTCAAAACAATCAGACCCTTCAGGCCAAGAAGAGCGTGTTCATCATTACATTCGTGGCGTGTGCTCAACATTCTTTATGAAAGAGGCTATGGAATGGGCAAAAGATAACGGCGGAATAACCGGTGAAAATATTAAAAAAGCCATGTATGCCCGTAAAGATTGGGTACCAGCAGGACTTGAAGGCGTATGCCTTGCGGGCAACTGGAGTGAACAAGATCACCGTGGCACTAACCAAGTTTACATTTACAAAGGCAACTATAACGAAGGCAATGTCGTCGTTGAAGAGTTATCACTGGTAACCATTGAGCGCCGTGATGCGTGGTTAGGTTTTTAATAGCTCGTTAAACATAGCAGCGGATGAAGCATCTCGTTATTTTCATCCGCTGATAAATTATTAATTTTTCACGGAGTTAGCTATGTCACAAGCAGCTATAAAAATACAACCTGCATCACCAATTCTAAGCGTTAACAATATTGAAGTTGTTTACGATGAAGTCATCCAAGTTTTACGTGGTGTTAGTTTAGATGTGCCAGAGGGTGAAATAGTCACCCTACTTGGGCCAAATGGCGCAGGAAAATCAACCACCTTAAAAGCCATTTCTGGCTTATTAAAAACTGAAAATGGCGAAGTCACTAAAGGCGACATTACCTTTATGGGCGAACGAATAGACAATAAAAATGCCGAAGATGTGGTGCGCAGTGGATTGTTTCAGGTTATGGAAGGGCGTCGTATCATCGAAGATATGACCTCTCTAGAAAACTTAAAACTCGGCGCCTTTACCCGCAAAGACGCACAAATAAATCAAGACATTGAAATGGTGTACCACTATTTCCCTCGCTTAAAAGAACGCACAGGCTTAGCTGGATATTTATCAGGTGGCGAACAACAAATGCTGGCAATTGGCCGTGCATTAATGGCACGTCCAAAGATGATTTGCCTCGATGAGCCATCGATGGGGTTATCGCCATTATTGGTTAAAGAAGTGTTCGGAATCATAAAAAAGATTAACCAAGATCAAGGTATTACTATGCTGTTGGTAGAACAAAATGCCAACTATGCACTGAGAGCGGCTAATTATGGTTACATCATTGAATCAGGGAAAGTTGTATTAGATGGCACACAAGAGCAGCTTTTAAACAACGAAGATGTAAAAGAGTTTTACCTCGGTGGCGGTAACGAAGAACGTAAAAGCTTTAAAGATCTTAAGTCATATAAACGTCGCAAACGCTGGTTGTAATCAACCTATCTATCTCTCTACTTTTTCTATGTTACTGGAGCTATTATGAGCCATTTTTATCATGCCAATGAACATCAACACTCTGAAACCAGAGAACAAAATTTATTGTCCCGTTTAGCTGACTTTATTACCTATGCAAAAAATAACAGCCCCTATTATCAGGCTATATTAGCGAACATTGATGCCACGAATATCACTACTCGCTCACAACTAGCGACTTTGCCGATCACCAGAAAATCTGACCTTTTAGACATACAAAAGCAACAGCCTCCGCTTGGCGGTCTCGCATCTAAAAGTGGCCATATAAATCGAATTTTTCAATCACCGGGGCCTATTTATGACCCTGAAAATTGCCAGCAAGATTGGTGGCGAATGGGCCAAGCCTTTCATGCTGCGGGGTTTAGAGCAGGTGAGTTAGTACAAAATTGTTTGTCATACCATTTGACTCCTGGCGGTTTTATTCTTGATTCAGGGGCGCGTGCGTGTGGCTGTGTGGTTATACCCGCAGGCCCAGGGCAAACAGATCAACAACTTGACGTAATAGAAGATTTACACCCGCAAGGTTATTGTGGCACTCCCTCTTTTTTAAAAATATTACTGGATAAAGCGCAGGCAACTAAACGTGACGTTAGCAGCCTCAAAAAAGCACTGGTGACTGGAGAGGCATTATCTCATGAACTGCGCGAGTCGTTTAAACAACAAGGTATCAACACCTTACAGGCTTACGCAAGTGCCGATGTAGGCTTAATTGGCTATGAAACCATTGCTGACGATGGGTTAATTATCGCTGAAGATTTAATTGTCGAAATTGTGCGCCCAGGCAGCCTCACTCCAGTCGCAGATGGTGAGATTGGTGAAGTGGTTATTACAAGTTTCAATACTGATTATCCGTTAATCCGTTTTGCAACCGGTGACTTATCGGCTATCAAGCCAGGGCAAAGTGCGTGTGGTCGGACTAACATGCGCATTCAAGGTTGGTTAGGTAGAGCCGATCAAACCACGAAAATAAAAGGTATGTTTGTTCATCCTCAACAAATAGAGCGAATTAGACTCAGTGTTAAGGGGATAAAGAAAATGCGCTTAGTGGTCAAGCTACAAGATCATCAAGACAAAATGCAGCTATTGTGTGAATACGATCAAGACCAATCAGAGCTAACTAAACTGGAACTCACCGGCGTATTGCTAGATAACTTAAAACAATACACAAAATTAAATGGCAGTGTTGAGTTGGTCGAGCTAGGCAGCTTAGCTGATGATGGCAAAGTGATTGATGATCAACGAGTCATCGGATAACCCAATTAGAACTAGGAGTTTTAATGAACAATATAGCCTTTCAAGATTATTACCCCGATGAGCTCAGCCATTGTTATGGCTGTGGCAAAAACAATGAGCAGGGTCACCAATTAAAAAGTTATTGGTATCAGGATGAGCAAAATCAAGGCAATATCGATAAAACTATCGCCCACTTTACGCCGCAACCTTGCCATACAGCAATCCCTGGCTTTGTTTATGGTGGGCTGCTTGCGTCCCTGATTGACTGCCATGGTACAGGCAGTGCCGCTGCTATAGCTTATCGATATGCAGAGCGAGAGATGGGGACTCAACCTGCATTTCGTTTTGTTACAGGGGCTTTAAATGTTAACTTTTTAGCGCCGACTCCAATGGGGGTAGAGCTGCAGCTAATAGGTAGCTTCATTGAAGTAAAACCCAACAAAGTGATTGTCGACATCACGCTATCAGCGAACAACGTGATCTGTGTTAAAGGCAGCGTAATTGCTGTGAAAATGCCAGCGAGCTTTATCAGTTAGCATTCAAAGTTAAGAGCGAACTGCCGTGTTCGCTCTTCAATTCAAAACTTAGCGCTTACCTAGCTTTTTCAGCAGTACACTGACTGATAGCGACAAAGCCATAATCACCACACCATAAATAACTAACATACCTGACGGTGTAGCAAGTTCTATTATTTGCTCGTTTGCGCCCACGCATAAGTTTGTTTTATGATTAATAGCTCCACCACTGTCTAAACAGCGGTCAACCAATAAAAACCCATGTAGCCACCATACAACAAACAAGCTTACTAAAACGCCAGCTAAAGATGGCAGTAAATTATTTTTCATAGATAAAAAACCAAACGAGAAAGTAAATGTTAGTGCTCTACAATAGCAAATAAAGTACCTAAAAAGATTACGATAAAAGCCTGTTTTTAAGAATAAAAATTAATACTTACGGCGCGATATAGTTAACAATTAAAACAGTTGTTCAGCTAGGATATATATTAATAATAATGAGAACGGTAGAGTGTAATTAATCAGCGTTAGGTTTAAACCAACTCAGCCAACTTTAGTTCATTGCCACGGCTAATTTGATGGCATTGTGCTAACAGTAATTCAGCGGTAGCCATGGCATCGGTAAGTGCATGATGGCAACCATAATGAGGTAGCTCATACCGCGCCCTGCAGGCACTGAGAGTTAAATCGTCTAAGCCTATTTCATAGCCTTGTTGGTGCAGGCGCTTTTTTTCAATCTGAAAAGTATCAATAATCAATAAAGGCTGCACATCAATATTATGTGCTTGAAATGCCTGCTTTAAAAATCCCCAATCTAAAGTAGCATTATGAAACACCAAAATAGCATCCGAAAAATGAGCGCTTAGCTTAGCTAAAATAGCCGCTAAGCTTTTTCCATTAGCGACATCTTGCTGGGCAATTCCATGATAAACAGGACTTTGCTCAAGGCGCAGCACTTCTTTATTTATGGCGTGCTGAGCTTGGCTCAATTTAATGCATTGCTTTTCTATCAACACCCACGCAATCGAGACGATTTCATGCAGTTTTGGATCCAGTCCAGTCAACTCTAAATCAATCACTATATAGCGCTGTACTAGTGCGTTTTGAGCAAGTAATCGCTTACGTGCTAAATAACGACTCAACCAACGTTTAACCACTTAGCTTGTCACCTTATTCATAGCAAAACACATATTTATAAACTTCCACGAGCAAACTTAAATGCCGCAGCTTGTTGTGCGAGCTTGAGTAAATAAAACGCTTCTTTTAATTGATGGCGCTCTAGCGAGTTTAACCTATCTGGATTAATACAGTTACTCGGTAGTCCTTCTTCATTTATTTGTGTACGTAAACGTAATTGAGTTAAAAATCGCCAGCAGTCTTTCAAATTATATACATCGTGATTACTTAACAATGAGTGTTTCAGCAATGCATCTAAGCGCTCTTGGGTGTTTGCTCGGCGTATGCCTGCTTTTAACGCATACAAGCGCACAATGTCATTGATGATAACCACACCACGCTTTTTCAAATCAATGTATCTATGTTGCTTAGCATCTTTTTCTAACTTGAATTGATTAAATAACCCTATCGGCACAGAATTCGATTTAATATCCGTTGCCATTGCGGCGTAAAATAATTCGTTGCGAGAAATTCGGGTTAGTTGCTCACAAAATGCAGTGTAAAGTGCCGTTGAGCCTTCAATAAAACGTAAATCAAAAAATATTTTACAGTTGAGCATTGCTTCAGGTGTCGGGCTTTTGATCCAGTTAAAAAAGCGCTCACACCAATCCGATATACTCATTCTGCATAATTCGCTGCTTGCCATAATATTACCTGGGCAGCGTTTAATACCGCACTCAACCAACTGTTCGCAAACAAACTCCCCCATGCGGCGATAGTAATCTTGATGTTGCTCGCTTAAGTCATCAGGTAGTAATAAGCCGTTATCTTGATCAGAATGTAAGGTTTGCTCTTCACGCGCTTGAGAGCCAAAACAAATAAAACTAAAGCTAGTAGGAGCGGCACCGCACTCTTCTTGGAATAAATATATTAGTCGTGAGGTTAACGCATCAGTTAAGCCACTGAGTAATTTACCTATTAAAGATATATCATCAATATTATGAGAAAAACTACGCAGTAATTTAGGTACTTCTGCCGCATAACGCTTTAAATCGGCGACACTGCGAGCTTTATAAATACGGCCAATCAATTGAACGGGATCGCTCTTTTGCTGACGTAATAAGTCAGTGCTGGTGATCATGCCCAACGCTTTATGGTGTTCATCCAACACTGGTAAATGGTGAATATTATGTTTGAGCATTAAATGCAGCGCTGAAAAAACACGGTTATTTTCAAAAATAAACTTGGGTTTGACACTCATGATAGTGCTAACCGCTTGTTTGGGATCGATTTCATCGGCTAATACCCGGTTGCGTAAATCGCGATCTGTAACCACACCAACCAAGCGTTCAAATTCTGTCACCATAATCGACGAAACGCCGTGCTCTTTCATTTTTTTAGCTGCTTGGCGAATACTTGCATCAGGCGACAAAGTGACCGCTTTACGTGACATCAGTTCAGATATCTTACGTTCAGACCAACTATCGTTTTGGCTTTTATAATGTGAAGAAAGCAGCCGATTTGCATGCGCGCGAACAAAATACTGCTCAAACGTTTTATATTCACGGCGTAAGTAGTCGAAAGCATCTTGGTTGAGCATATAAACTATGCCCTCTTTTTGCACTTCTAAACGGTTTTGAATTGCCTCGCCGGTCAGCAGTGAAGGAAAGCCAAAATAATCGCCTTGTGCTAAACGAGTGATCACATCGCCTTTTGCATCCACTAAGTCATACAAACCAGAGCGAATTAAAAACAGCTTAGGTGAGGCTGATTGCAGCCATTGCGTTTGGTTTTCACGGGTTAGATAAATAACATCGAGATGTTTTATAAAGTAATCTGTTGCGCTGCTATCAAGGTCGCTAAATGGCATTTGTGCTAGCACAAACTGGGCGACTTCCTGTTGCTCATTATTCATTTGTCTACTCGCAAAAAACAATCGTACAATCACTGTACTGCTATCAACGATAAATAAAAAGCCCGACTTAAGTCGGGCTTTTGGATCTATCAATATTAATTAATAGAGTATCAGCGTTGTTAGTGAGCGTGAGCTTCACTAGACCCTTTAGGATTACGAATGCCTTCAACCATTTCTTGAATTTCAAGCGGTGTATCAGCGGTAAACTTAACCACGATTGCAGCAACTGCAAAGTTAATAAGCATACCAACTAGACCAATACCTTCTGGTGAAATACCTAAGAACCAATGCTCAGGGCTATTTAGTTCTGGGCTGATGAACTTGAAGAAGATGATATATGCCGCAGTAAAGGTAATACCTGTAACCATACCTAGAACCGCACCTTCTTTATTCATCTTCTTAGAGAAGATACCCATAATGATCGCCGGGAAGAAACTTGCTGCGGCCAAGCCGAATGCAAATGCCACCACCGACGCCACGAATCCAGGCGGATTAATACCAAAGTAAGCGGAGATAACAATCGCAACCATGGCAGCCAACCTCGCTGCGAGTAACTCTTGTTTATCGCTAATGTCTGGTTTTAAGGTCCGCTTAAGTAAATCATGCGATACCGAAGTCGAAATAACTAATAATAAGCCTGCGGTTGTTGATAGTGCCGCAGCAATACCACCGGCGGCCACAAGTGCCACGACCCATGCTGGTAAGTTAGCAATTTCAGGGTTAGCAAGTACCATGATGTCGCGGTCAACGTTAACTTCGTTAGCGCTGTTTGGATCATCAATTTTACCTGCTGTGTAGAACATTTTGCCATCACCGTTTTTATCATTAAAAGTGATTAAGCCCGTTCTTTCCCAATTTTTTACCCATACTGGTGCTTCAGCGTATTCAGTACCACTTCCGTCTTTACCATTTATGGTATCAATCATGTTAACACGGGCAAATGCTGCAACCGCTGGTGCTGTTGTGTAAACTATCGCAATGAATACTAAAGTCCATGCCGCTGAAATACGCGTATCTTTAACGCGAGGTACAGTGAAAAAGCGTACGATTACATGAGGAAGACCGGCAGTACCAACCATTAAGGCACCAGTAATAGCAAACACATCAATCATGCTCTTAGAGCCTTCAGTGTATTGTGCAAAGCCAAGTTCAGCACTTAAACCGTCCAGTTTATCAAGTACGTATACACCATCGCTGCCAATTAATGTAGCGCCAAAGCCTGTTTGTGGGAAGAAGTGACCCGTCATCATCATAGAGATAAAGATGGCAGGAACAAGGTAAGCAAATACCAGTACACAGTACTGTGCTACTTGGGTATAAGTAATGCCCTTCATACCACCGAGTACCGCATAGAAGAAGACAATAACCATACCAATGTAAACGCCAGTTTCAATTTCAACTTCTAAGAAACGTGAGAATACAACGCCTACACCACGCATTTGCCCTGCAATGTACGTAAAACAAATGAAGATGGCACATAAGATTGCCACTAAACGCGCGGTGCGTGAATAGTAACGGTCGCCGATAAAGTCTGGCACAGTAAACTTGCCGAATTTACGTAAGTAAGGTGCTAAACACATAGCAAGTAGTACATAACCACCGGTCCACCCCATTAAGTAAACGCCGCCATCATACCCTGCAAAAGAGATGATACCCGCCATTGAGATAAATGACGCAGCACTCATCCAGTCAGCGGCTGTTGCCATACCATTAGCCAGAGGCGGAACACCACCACCTGCTACATAAAACTCTTTTGTTGAGCCTGCTCGGGCCCAAATTGCAATGCCGATATAAAGCGCGAAGCTCAACCCGACAATTATAAACGTGAGTGTTTGAACATCCATTGCTTAGCTCCTATTCGTCTACGCCGTATTTTTTATCTAACGTATTCATTTTGAAAACGTACACAAAAATCAAAGCCACAAAGGTGTAAATCGCGCCTTGCTGGGAGAACCAGAAGCCAAGTTTAAACCCAAAGAAACGCACTTCATTAAGTACATCAACCAGTAATATGCCAAAGCCAAACGACACGACAAACCAAACTGCTAATAATTTAAACAGCAGTGAAATGTTTTCCGCCCAATAAGCTTTTGCTTGTTCTTCATCTTTAAAAGCCATTTTTTATTTCCTCTTTAACATCTGTAAAAAGTGATGTGTTCGATTTATTCTCGGCTATAAACTTAGCAATGCCTGAACAATATTGAATTGAGACCATAGTCGTAACAACAAGTTAACGTTTACGTAAACTGTACTGAAGTGCTTGTTACGAAAAAGTAAAAAACGTTTTTTATCATAATGTTAAGTCTTTCCACTCGGTGATTTTAACTATTCATCCAGGTTATATTGCACACTTGCGACATTAGTCTAATACATCAATAAAACATTAAATTTCTCATATATATCAAATAAATATGTTTATTTTCAGAATACTCACAAAAATTGACAGCTCAAAATAGTGAAAACTTCTGGTATGGTGTGCAATAACATAATAAAAATTGAATAAAAACATGACTGCTGCACTAATTTTTGTCGCTTTAGCGTACATTGGCATATTGTTTTGGCTAGCAAACTGGGGCGATAAAACCACACCGCTGGCAAAACGAATTAGCCATCACCCTTTTGTTTACTCCTTTTCGCTGGGTATTTACTGTACTTCGTGGACTTATTACGGCTCTGTTGGTACTGCAGCTACCAGCAGTTGGAGTTATTTACCCATTCTACTTGGTCCTGCACTGTTGTTTTTTTTCGGACAAGGATTTTTGCGCAAACTGGTACTAGTGAGTAAAAAACAAAATATCACCACCATAGCCGATTTTATCTCTGCCCGTTATGGTAAGCGTCAAACCACCGCCATTATGGTGACTATGATTGCGCTACTAGCAACTATTCCTTATATCGCCTTACAGTTAAAGGCACTGAGCAACAGCTTCTTACTACTACAAAGTGACAATAAAATATCGGGTTCAATGGTCGCGCTTTCTGCCACCCTGATCATGGCTATGTTCGCAATATTTTTTGGCACCCGTAAAGTTGATGTAACCGAATACCGTTCAGGATTAATGCTCGCAGTCGCATTTGAATCAATGATAAAACTACTGGCACTAGTAGCAGTGGCGGCTTTGGCGGTGTACACCTTATATAATTTACCCACTGCTAATGAAGGACAAATAAAAGAATCTTTATGGCAACATTGGAATAATTTTAACTTTTTAAGCTTTAACTTTATTGGCCAATCACTGATGGCCGCTGCTGCAATCATCTGTTTGCCACGACAATTTCACGTTACTGTGGTTGATAACCAAGACAAACGTCACCTATTTACCGCTCGTTGGGCATTTCCACTGTATTTACTGCTGACTGCAGCAATGATTTTACCAATAGCCACCGCAGCTATTCATCCACAGATCGGCAATAGCTTCTCTCCTGATAGTTTTGTATTGGCACTGCCATTAATGAATGACAATGCATTGCTTACCACGTTTGTGTTTATTGGCGGAATATCTGCGGCGACTGCGATGATTGTGGTTGCCACTTTGACCCTAAGTACTATGATCTCAAATGATGTGGTATTACCGCTGATGCTGCGACGTAAATTCAAACGCAACCTGATCACCAGCAGTTATAAGCCACAAATATTACTGGTAAGGCGTTTTACCATCGCCGGTATTTTGATCTTATCGTATTTTTATCAGCAATGGTTTGGTCACGGCAAAGCACTTGCCAGCATGGGATTAGTGGCATTTTCTTTGGTAACGCAATTATTACCGGCCATTGTGGGCGGCCTATACTGGCGCAAAGGTCATGCCTACGGTGTTTATGCTGGTTTATTAGCAGGATTGATTTGTTGGATATTATTTTTAATGTTACCTATTTTAGATGCAGGTAATACACTTGACACCGAACTACAACAAACCCTTATTACCCGCGGCACACTGATCGCTTTATTTGCCAATATTGGCTGTTATATTAGTTTTTCACTGGGAGCTGATGAGCGGTTAATTGATAAAATTCAAGCAGCAGCATTCGTTAATCCCAAGGAGCAAGCAGTACTTGCAAGACGTTTAAACAAAAACGTAAAAGCCACGGTATACGATTTTAAAGTACTGTTACAAACCTTTTTAGGAGTCCAGCGTAGCCAACAAGTATTGACGCATTTTTCACTAACTCACCAACTCGGAGACAATAACACTCACCCCGATCCTGAGTTTATAGCTTACTGCGAACGCGCCTTGACTGGTGTATTAGGCGCCTCTTCAGCGCAAGCTTTGATCCACACGGTAGCATCGGGCAAGCGAATGGCATTTGAAGAAGTGGTTAACTTTTTTGATGAAACAACGCAAGCACTACAGTTTAACCAAAACCTGTTGTTCACCTCTTTAGAGAATCTCAGTCATGGTATTTCAGTTGTTGATAAAGAGCTTAATCTTGTTGCGTGGAATAAGCGCTACGCAGAGATGTTTAATTACCCCGAAGGATTTTTAGAAGTAGGTCAACCGATTGAGCAAATTATTCGTTACAATGCCGAGCGCGGCGAATGTGGCCCTGGTGAAATAGAACGCCAAGTAGAAAAGCGCGTGCAACATTTAAAAAATGGTAGTTCGCATCACTTTATCCGTCACCGTCGTAACGGCCTAGTGTACGAAATGATCGGTAACCCACTGCCTGATGGCGGCTTTGTTACTAGCTTTTCAGATATTACCACTCACATTGCCACACAAAATGCACTTGAAGAAGTGAATATGGATTTGGAAAATCGTATTGAAGCGCGTACCCAAGAAATTCGAACTATCAATAAAGATCTCGAAGCACAAATAGAAAGCCGCGTACAAACAGAGCAAGCACTCACTTTAGCAAAACGAGAAGCAGAGCAAGCCAATGACAGTAAAACCCGCTTTTTAGCTTTAGCAAGTCACGATATTTTGCAACCGCTCAACGCCGCCCGTTTATACCTTGCTGCGATAGATGAAAAATCCCTCGCTGATAATAATATCAATAACTTCGAAAAGCTCGGTGCCAGCCTCGATTCAACAGTGCATTTAATGTCAGCCCTATTAGAAATTGCCAAACTTGAACAAGGTGCGATGACCCCCACCCCTCGCCATTTTAGTATTGATGATATCCTCGCACCACTGCGCAATGAATACGCCATTTTAACAAGCGAAAAAGGCCTCAAGCTCACAGTGCGCAGCGGACAGCATATTGTCCACAGTGATATCACCTATCTACGGCGAATTGTGCAGAACTTAGTATCAAATGCAGTTAAATACACCAATATGGGCAAAGTATTAGTAGCCTGTCGTAAACGCAAACATCACCTGCGCATTGAAGTGTGGGACACCGGCCCTGGCATTAGCGAGGTAGAGCAAGCAAAAATATTTAACGACTTCTACCGCGTAGAGGCCTCTGACAATAAAGGCGTTGGCCTTGGCCTTAGCGTAGTAAAGCGTATGGTAGATTTACTGTCGATTCGCTTAGATGTGCGCTCAACCCCGCAAAGAGGTAGCTGCTTTAGTATTGAAGTCCCTTATGGCGAAAGCCAATTTGTTCAGCAAAAACACGTTACCAATAGCTTGTTTGAAGAGCGCTCTGCAATGAATATCGTTGCCGTTGATGACGACCCTGAAAACCTAAACGCCATGGCCAGTTTATTACAAAAGTGGCAAGCTAATTATCAGTTGTTTGATCAAGTTGAAGGCGTACTCGCATACGCAAATGAACACAGCGCACCGGATGTGATATTAATGGATTATCAGTTAGGCCATGAACACGATGGTATTACATTAATTAAAGCCCTGCGGGAAATTTGGCAAACCAATGTGCCGGCAATTTTAATCACCGCAGTACGCGACGTAGAGCTAAAACAAGCGACTAAAGCCGCTGATATTCATTATTTGTCTAAACCAATCAAGCCAGGGAAATTAAAAGCACTGCTGAATCATAGTGCGTGAAGTTAAAGGGGCTAGGCAAAAGGTTAGAACAGATTGGCGTTAAACAACATAACTAAGTACACCCAACAATCTTATTGGGTGTACTGCTTGAGTTAAATTACCCCGCTGGTGCTTTACTCCTGAGCTTTTGAAACAGCCAGCTTAGGCCAACGAGCGACAGGCCTAAACCAATAAATGATACAGCTTTGAGCAAGCCGGTCAGGCTTGCCATATCAATTAAGAATACCTTCACGATAACCGCGCCGAGAATGCCTAAGCCGACTTTTTGTAGTAGCAACTGTTGTTTTAAATGCCCGGTAATGACCACCAACGCGCCAAGTAATAACCAAATGATCGAATAGCTGTATAGCTCGGCGTCACTGGTCGCTTTATCAAGATAAATGAACCCGCCTTGCCAATATTGGCGGATCAATGTGTTGATAGCTAACACTGCTAATAAGCCTGATGCACCTAGTACTATTTGACTAAACTTAGCATTAAGTGGTTTAACTAATTTAGCCAACCACAGTGTAAGAATACTTGGTACGAGCCAGGTTAATAACAGCCAATTAAATAATGGCATTTCACCAACGTAAAGGCGTATAAATAGTGGATTTTCATATAATGCTGTACTTATCAACAACAAGCCAGCGAGTCCCGCAAGTGCAAGCCCTGCAATGCGATAAAGTTTACCCAGTTGCCCTGCGCTGTGTGACCGATGCAAATAAACGCAGCCAAGTACTAACCAATTACAACTGAGTAATACCTGCTCATAAAAGCTTAAAGAAGTAAGCTGTGGATAATGCCCGACTAATTGATAGCTGGTCTCGGTAGTGATAAATAATGCTAAGCAATGTAATGCAGCCCCTTCGAGCCAAATTTTCATATCTGTTTGTTGCCACTGTTTTGCGGCAAACCAAAATAACCCAACCGCTGATGGATACACAATTGCGCTCCAATGTATTGAAAATATGGTTAGATCAAAATAATGTGCCGTCCACGGTGCAAAGGTTAGCCTTGCCAGCACCACAGCCACCAGCACTTTAATAGGCCAATACGGCATAGGCACATCATGGCGTTTCACCAGATAGCTAATAACCAACACTTGAGCAGCCAGTGCGAGGGTTAACCCGCTATCGGCTAATAACATAGTTAAACAAAGAGTTATATTAGCATTAGCGCCAACCCAATAACTAAACTGCTGCCATTGAGTGTGAGCTGTTTGTGCGCGTTTAATTAATACACCACTCGTAACTAGCAAAAATACAGTCCATAGCGGATACGCAACGCCTAAGCCTTGCTCGGGTGTTATGGTATAGAGCGTTGCAATCAAGGTAAACACACTAAACGCAGCCACTAAATGAAACGTTAAACGTTTATAGTAACGCGCGCCAAAATAAAGCCCGTATAGACAAAGCCCAACCGCGAGTAATAACCCTACGCCATACATTTCCCTAAATACAAACAAATGATCATTGCTATCGACACTATAACGTTGTTGGCTAAGGACTAATAACATCGCAACCACTAACGCCACACCTTGCCAAAGATCCCAACGACTATTTTGCAGCACTAAAAATAACAGCATGACGATTAAACACACCATCACAATTTGCCATTGTAAGCTCACTGCCTCTGCCATTATCGTCAGCAATAAAGGAATTACTATCGCTAGCAATAACGGATGATCCGGCTGTAATTTTAATAATCGCTGTAAACTATGTGGGCGATATTCTAATAAACGCAAAGTTAAACCTAATCGTGCAATGGCAATTAAACCAATAATAGAGAGCAGTGCAAAACCACCAACAATCCAATATTGCTGCGTATTGATTACACTCAGTGCCACCCAATACCAACCTATATGCCCAGCCCATAGTAAATACCACAACCAATTACGTTTTACTTTTTGCGCCACTAATACCGCAGCAAAAGTAACAAAGCCAATGTACATCAATAACGCCATTAAGTTACCACTGCCAGTATTAACCCAAATCGGCACGCTGTAAGCGCCAACTATGCCAAGCACGGCCAATAAAGGCCCTAAACGCAGCGCCATAGAGCTTGCAGCCAGTGCAATTACTGCCAGCATCACAAACGCCACGGTTGGGCTTAACATGGCATAGCTTGAATAAGCTAATAACGTTAATGCAAAGCAGCTAATAAACCCGCCACCTGCAAGTGCTGCAGGCACGTAATTATTAAAGCCTTCGAAGACAATACCTTTTCTATGTAAATACTCGGCACCGGCAATTAATGCGACACCAAATAAGCCCCCTAAGGTGAGTCGTAAGCTTGGTGATAATAAGCCGGCATCAAGACTGTATTTTGCTAAAAATATCCCCCCAAAGGCCAGCGCGACGCCGCCAATCCAGGTCATCCAATTTTCTTGGAACTGTGTTTTTAATTTACTAAAGAATATATCAATAACTGAGGGAGAAGCTTGTTTCTGGCGAGAAGTTGTTATTATAGTCGGTGCGGTGTTTACGTATTTTTTTACCGGTGGTTGCTGATGTAAAATTGCCTCAGCTTGGGATGATCGTTCTAGCGTAACCGGATGCTCTACTTGCGGCTCAGTTATATTAGCAGCAATGTCTCGCGGCACTTGATGCTGCCCGGTATTGTCTACCATGACTCCACGCAGTTGTTTTTTTAATATCGCAATATCTTGCTTTAACGTACTTATTTGCATTAAAGCAATAAGACCGGCAATAGAGCCTGCGACTACAACTAACGATAAAATGACTATGAGCCCTAAAATATCGTCCATTTTTCAATCCTTGACTGCTTTTAATATTCCCTTATAACGTAAAGTGTATTGAAAATATACCCAAAAATCTCAGCCTCGCTATTACGAGGCTGAAATTAAAGTAAGATTACTCTACCGAATCAGTAACCGTTCGCTCTAGCGTCATTTTATAGCCAGTGCTGGTTGTTTCATCATGCTCAAGAATTAATATGTAGTTACCTTCTTGGCTAAAGTCCATATCGCCTTGTTGCATGAGTACAATTTGCTGGCCATTATCTTCATAAAGCACATAAGTGGTGTAAATTTCATTATCGACAACCTGATCTTCTTGATCATACTGATCGATGCCATCAATAATATTTTTAGCATCATCTACGGTTTCACCATTGAGGGTAAATACCACATCAACGTCAGTAATATTTTGCCCCGCGTAACTATCAATTAAATTAACGACTGTCACCTTATGACTGTAGCTACTAGGCGTTAAGGTTTCTTTTACTGTCATCATTCGCGGGCCGTAATCTTTATCTTTATAAAAAACACCAACATTACTTTGCTCGCGCTCAAGGGTTAGTAAAAAGTTATCAACAATTGCATTTCCTTGCTCATCTAACATAGCAATACTGTAACTGTTTGGAGCAAGCTCAATGTAGTTTGAGTAGCTGTCATTAGCGGTTACTTGCGAAGTGCTGCTTGCGCTCCCCCGCGTTGCACTAAAGCTAGTTTGCGGGTAATCATCAATAGTATTGATAAAACGCAATTGCCCTTGGGCATTTTGATGTTTGAGCGTGGTTACGGTATTGCTTGAAGTAACGAGATCTAGCGTAATACCATGTTCTTCAGTGGCGTAACTTGATCTGATCATCGCAACATAACTGGCATCATCATTTAGGTAAATCGAAGCAGACTCAAATAGCACATCAGTACTGCCGCTTTGAGTTAAATACAGTGTGTAATATCCTTCATCAAAGCTTTGCAGTGCCAGTTCGTTTAAATACCGTGGTGATGCAATTAACTCAGCGGTTTCAAATAAGCCATCATCATTTGCTAAATACACATCAAAACTAATGTTTTCTCCGGCAATATTAAAGAAGCCTAAATTAACAGCCCCTTCATCACTGCCGGTTGGTACACTTAACTCACTGAATGTTGGCTCTGAAAAATCGCCATCCATCACCCATAATTGGGTCATGTCGTCTTTTACCGAAACTGCTTTTTCACTGATCGTTATATAACTGTCGTTTGCATCAAGGTACTTAAAGCTCACATCATAGTTATTAGTACTGTAATTATGACGAGTGGTAACGCCACCAAAATCAGTGCCTGAACGCTCAGCATCGTCGATAAATAAACGGGTGTACGGGCTATTATAAGAGCCATTGTATAATTGGATATAACCACTTTTACTCGAGCTTGAGTCATCGCCAGAGCACGCAGTAAGGGTTGCAAGTAAAGAGGTTGTTAGTGCAGTTTTAAATAACGGGCTACGCATGGAATCAATTCCTTATTGTTAATAGTTTGAATTTGACCATTAACAAAAGCAATAATTCCATAATTTACAAAGCATTACCTCCACTTGCAAATATTTACGTAACCGTAAATAAATGTACAAAGATGCAAAAAAATGCACAGTTTTACACATTAAAACAACAAAAAACCAGCGTAGTTACACTGGTTTTTATGCAGAATATAAGTTTATCGAGTGCGTTTAGAAAAACTAAAACTACCTTCATCAATAATACTGCCAGTTAAATCTCGTGGCGTGGTATAAAAGCTCACATCTAGCTTATTGGCTTGATTATCCAAACTGATGTGACTAAACCCCCATACAAAGCTTTTTGACCAAAGCAAATCATATTCAGGGTATTGGCGTTCTTGAAACTGTGCAAACGGGGTATGTTTACCACGCATTTTAGACGCAGCGCCAGAAATGATCAGCGGCAATTTGCCAACGCTATTACCGGTATCAAACTTTGAGCAATCATCGGTTAGTAACTCTAAGTCATGCTCGTGGCCGGCAATATAACCATCTGCATATTTGCAAAGAGTTGGCATTAGTAATTTACGCAGTACGTGGCCTTCACTATATTTAGTGCCCCCAATTGACCATAAAATATGATGCCCATAAACCAGTTTCCATTTAGCAGTCGAGTTTGCAATGCCTTGTTTAAGCCATATAAGCTGAGCTAGGTCTTCATCGTTTTGTGGCCCTTCATGGGGGTCATGTACTTCAAGATCTGCGCGGCCATCACGTATTGCTTGTTGCTCATCTGCTTCACTGCCATCTGGGTTTAGCGGCACATCATAATAACTTTGCCCTGCCAGTAACATATTAGTGTCGAGCACAAAAAATTCTACATCGTTACCCGGCTCACCCATTTTGTAGCTATAGTAGCCTTTTTCGTCTAGGTAAAAGTTCGCTTGCTCTGCCATCCATTGCGTTTGTACCGCTACGCCTTTGCGCGAGCTTTTCCAATCATGATTACCTAATGCGGAATACACCACTAAATTAGGCTCAGCTTTAAATAATGGCTCAAGCGGCGCATACACTAAGTCGTGTAAACGTTTTTGGTCGTCTTTACCATCATTAGCATCGGCACCATCAGGGTATACGTTATCACCGAGCTGAATAGCAAATTGGCACGCTTTTGTTTCACACAATTTTGCCATTGCGATCCCCACAGCCTGAGCGCCACCTTGCTCTGTAGCAATCTCAGTGCCTGGATAAATATATATTGGTGCATGGTCAAATTCATCGCGAGGGCGATAATCCTCTAACCAATCAGCAAGCTCTGCGGCTATAAACTGTTGCTTGTTTTTAGGGTTGGTTATGTGTTTAGTTTTTGGATAGTCAACATGATAACCACCATCACCAAAAGCTAAAAACTCAATCTTGTCGGAGGCTTTGTTACTGATACTTGCGACGTCAGTACTGCTTTGTTTGTTACTTTGAGCTGTACAACCCACCGTTGCTAAACATGCGGTTAGTGCAATATATAGAATAGTTTTATTAATCATAATATCCTCAACAATGAGCCTACTGTTAAGCAGGCTCATATATTCACCTTACAAAGAAGATAACGTAAAACCTAGCTCAAATGTACGACCGTAAGATTCGTACTGGTAGTTGTAACGTTTTTCGCCGTGGTACAAGTACATTGGCTCATCTGTTAGGTTGGTGGCATTGAAATACACGTTCATATTATCGTTTAAGTAATATTTACTGCTGAAATCCAATTGCATGTGGCTATCTTCATAAACCGCCATATCAGCATCATCAAACTGGAAACTCTCACTCTTATATGATGCGCTTAAACGAGTGCTAATAGCATGATTTTCAAAGCCCACAATGATATTTGCCACTGTGTCTGCTTGATTTGGTAATTTTTCATCCGCATCAATAAAGGTTCCGTTTGCACCAAGCACAAATCCTGATTTAAAGGTTTTGTTCCAGTTTAGCTCGATCCCCGTTAATGACGCTTTACCGCCATTAACCATTTGCACTACTTCGTCAAAACCATCCCAATCACCGTTATCTTGTACTTCTTGTTGAATAATAAAGTTGTCGATGTCTTTATAGAAAACACCAGCAGATAACACCCCAATGGAACCTGGGTAATATTCGATTGATGCGTCTAAGTTCATTGATTCATAAGGGTCAAGAGCTGGATTACCGACTTCAGCTTTACGCTCTGTAACCATTACGCCTTCATCTTCAACTGTTTCAGTTTCAATTAATTGGTAAGCAGCCGAATCGCTAAAGGTTGGCCGCGCGATAGTATTGGTATAAGCAAAACGGGTCACTAGTTTATCGCTGATGTTATAGCGTAAATTTAAGCTTGGTAAAAAGTAGTCATAATCTTTACTTACTTGCCAAGGCGTTGTGGTAACCGTTTCTGTATCACTTACTTTATCGACTACTAAGTCAACTTGGTTACCTTGCGTTTCAAACTTAGTACCTTCATAACGCACGCCCGCGACAACATGTAACTTATCAATATCCATACTAACCATCGCATAAGCGGCGGTAATATCTTCATTACTTACATAACTTTGACCATCAGATTCAACTTGTGACTCATTACTATTGAAAGCAAACGCCTCTTTATTTTTTCTCACAAAGGCTTGAATCGCGCCGCGATCAAGGCCCGGTCCAAAACTTCCCAAATCAAAGTCAGGTGCAGGCGCGACAAAGTCGCTACCAAGAGCATCTAAAAAGTCGCCATCATAAATAGCAACCTTTACATCATTACGCTTTTCGCGATTTTGATGTTTGAAACCAAACTTAAATTCACCATTATTATTTTGCCACACAAAATCACGGCTGAAGTCGAGTTTAAAGCTAAGCTCTTCGTCTTCACTAAGGTTATTGGCCGCTTCAATTTTATCCATCTCAAACAGGCTTAAATCGTGGGCATTAGTCGATTGGCTTAATAATGGAGTATCAACGCGCGCAATGTAGCCCATATCAATATCTTTACCAGCAAAGGTCACATCTAAGCGGTTTGGCTCTTTTTCTTCTGATTTAGAATAACCAACATTATATTCAACAAACCAATTATCTAATTGATTTTCACCACCAAGTACCAGTGAAAGAATACTTTGTTCTTCATAACGGTCTTTGGTATCGCGGTCCATTTCTGCACCACTAAAGTTTGCACCGCTCTCGTTGCTATCTAATAGTTTGCCATCGCTAAACTTATACTCATTACGTTGGCGATACTCATCATCAGAAAAGTCACTATATAGTGTGCGTAAATAATATTTATCAGTGGCGCCGCTGTGTAAATCTAAATTAAGTGCTGCACCTAAACGCTCACGGGTAATTTGATACTGGCGTTGCTCAATTTCTTCAGCGCCAAATAATGAGACCTTGTCGCCAGTTGCTGCATCTTCAACATCAAATTCACTCCAACCACCGTCGGTCTCCATATTACGTGAACCAAAATCACGCTTAAACCACGAAATAGCTGTTGCTACACCTAGATCAAGACCACCATCAAGCTCATAAACATTAGTGTAACTACCTGAAAGCTTCGGGCTAGTTTTTGACTCTAATTCGTTATATGAGCCCTGCGCAGTAAAACTATAGCTTTCACCTGCTTTATCAAAGGCACTTAAGCTTTTTACTTCGATAGAGCCACCAATAGCACTGGCATCCATGTCTGGGGTAACAGTTTTACTTACTTCTAAACTTTGAATTAGTTCACTTGGCAATACATCCATCGCCACAGAGCGAACACCGGCCTCAGGCGACGGCACATTTAAGCCATTAACCGTAACGTTGTTTAAATTTGGATCAATACCGCGAATACCAACAAATCGCCCTTCACCTTGGTCGCGAGCGATAAAAATACCCGGTAAACGCTGTAATGCTTCTGCTGCGTTTTGATCAGGGAACTGGCCAATCGAGTCTGCACTGACTACCGATTTTAAATTAGTTGCGTTTTTTTGGCGGTTAATTGCGCCTGCTTGGCCAGCACTTTGGCCATAAACAATGATATTGTCGATGGCTTCTTGTTGCTCACCAATTATAATTTGTTGTGTAAAAACTTGTGAATCAACCACCGTAATTTTTTGTTCTACCGAGGGGGCACCAATGTAATCAACCACTAGGGTGTAATCACCCGCTGGCAACTTATTAAATGAAAAAGAACCATCGCGGTTACTTACCGTATTTAAGTTTAACTCTTTAACCGATACTTTCGCGCCGCCAAAATACACACTTTGGCTGGCATCAGTGATGCGACCTTGCACACGACCATCCGCTAAGGCTGGGGTCGCATATAAAATACCACAACACGCTAATGCAATACTCGATTTGATAAAAGGGTTCATAATTGTTCTCTTGGTTGCTGCTAATGATTTTGATTGTTTACTTGGCCATGCTTGGCTCGCAGCAACACCCTAAGGGACAATCATGAAAGAAATATGTCAGTACCCGTTACGTCCTTGATAATTAGCCATTGTAAGGGCATTTTAAGTAGTTAAATACGGCAAAATGAGCTGATTTGACCCCCTGTTTTTATGGTTTTTTAATTCAAAAATCAACAATAATCCGTTTGAAAAGTTGCCAACGTAAAAAATATGTCATCACTGTGAGCTAATCTGACCCTAGTGGTGTTTAAGCTGTTTGCTTATTCTGCCTATCAAATATACCTATTGAGCTGACAATGAATTTATCGTTTTTAAAATTACATCGCTCATTACTGCTTATCTTAGTGGTGATGTTAACCAGCGTATTAACCCTGACACTTAGCTACGGTCACTATAAAGGCCATAGCCAGATCGATTGGTTTGATGTAGGTGGCGAAGGCGGTATTACTGCCATGACCCTGCTGTGGATCTTTTTTATTCTATTAAGTAGGCCAAAGGGACGAGTAACTAACTTATTATTCTCAGGCCTTGCGATTATGAATCTATCGATGACCCTCGATTTTATTGATGAATTTGTATATTACAGCAATGAACAAGCATGGCTCAGTACTATTGAATCCATTCCTGCACCATTTGGGATGATTTTAATGACCATGGCTTTGTATCATTGGCACCAAGAGCAAATGACCATTAATCAACAATTACGTAATCGCGAGCGCTTTTATCGAGAGCATCAACTCAGTGATGCTATCAGCGGCCTAGCTAGCGCCGATTATATGAAAAGCCAGATCAACCGCGAGCTAAATTTGCTCCATCATAGCCTGCATGGATTTTCATTACTGATGTTAGATATTGCTCAATTTGATCGGTTTAATCGTCAATTCGGTGATGCAGAAGGCGATAAGCTGTTACAAGAGTTTGCTCAAGTGATCACCTTGAATGTACGTGAACAAGATTTAGTCTGCCGTTACGCCAGTGATTGCTTTATTGTCATGTTACCCAATACCGAACTCGCTGTTGCAGAGCGGCTAAGCGTATCGTTAGTCAGTGCTTTAGAAGCGTTTTCGTTTAATAGCAGCGACAAAGCTGTGAGCTACAAACAAAAAGTACACACCAGTTTAGTAGCTGCAACGCACCGTGATTCGACCTCTGGTTTACTCAGTCAATTGCATCAAAAATTACTAACGAACAAAAACTTACATGGACATACTGCGTGAGTGCAAACCTTAGCAACAGCAGTTATATCGACTCTCCTTATCAAGGTTTACAGTCATGGGCGGCGCAATTAGTGGATTTAGCCAAGCACCGAGGGGTACACCCTGATAAGTTACTCAAAGGGACTCGATTATTTTATCAAGATTTTGCAGCTGGAACGGCTTCGATCAGTGTTGAGCAATTTTATCGATTACAAGAAAACTGTCGTCAATTTGATAATCAACACCAACTCAGTTTTTTACTAGGGCGAAAACTACTTAATCACAATCCGTTATATAGCGCATTTTCTCAAGCAGAAAGTTTACGCACACTGCAAAAACTACTCACACGCACTCCTTTACATGGCTTTAACTTATTTAATGCCGAACATAAATACCATCAAGGCCGACATTACTTCATTATCAACCTCAGCTTCGGGGCAATAAATGCAGCCGTAGAACAATTTTGCTGCGAATTATTTGCCAGTTTTATCGCTGCAACATGTAAATGGCGAATAGGTAATAACAGTGATTTATGTTTTTCGTTTCCCTATGCGCAGCCCTCACACATAGAGCAATATCAAACTAACCTACAAGCCAACTGCAAGTTTTCACAACAATTATTTATGGTCAGTATTAGTGATGAACTTTATAACAAACACTTAATAGATAGCTGTCCGAGCCTGCTGCTGCAATCATTAGCAACCATAAAGCAGCACCCTTTACCTGCGGCATCTTGGCTGCAATTAGTGCGCAATCATATTGGCGCTCAACCACAACAAAACCTCGAAACAGTTGCCCAGCATTTCGCTATGAGCCCCGCCACTTTTAAGCGAAAACTAAAACAACATCATACTCGTTTTAGCGCCTTGCAAGATTGTATCAATCGCCAAACCGCGGTGTTTAATATCGCCACTTTAGCGCAAAGTAACGAAACCCTAGCAGGCGAACTTAACTTTAGCGACTTAACTAACTTTCGCCGCGCATTTAAACGCTGGACTGGGACGACTCCCTCACAGCTGAGAGAATTGATTAACGAACATTAAGTTAACACTTGTAATTAAAGTCCCGCAAATGTACCTTATTAATTGAAATATCGAAATAAGGAAGATCGATGCAGGCATCATTAGAAGATCTAATCAATGGCTGGCAAAATGGTTGCCCGCAAAGTGCTGATGAACTTAAAGCTCGGCTTTACTACCACCTGAAACAAGTTTGTCATGTACATTTAGAAGGTTACCGTAATGAAATCGATTCAACCTATGTATTGCAGCACTTACCGCATACTGGATCGCTACTACATCAGTCACTTATTGAATTAATCCCGCCACAACAAAGCATTAATCACCAAACACAATTTAATACTTATTTAAGTGTATTTATCCGTAATATTTTACGCGATGAAATTCGCAAGTTTCAAACTCTCAAACGCACTCCTAACGCAGAAAAAATCCAGCAACAAAACGATCAACTAAAACACCAAGAGGATTTTTTAGCATTAGATAGCGCCCTAAATCATCTAGAAAAAAATCATCCGCAAAAAGCTCAAATATTCTCTCAACATTACTTTTTGGGCCTAGATACTAAAGTGCTAGCTAAACAATTCAAGGTCTCACTTGCTACTATTTATCGCGAATTAGATGCTGCTAAAGCGTTTATAAAAGTGCGTATTCAAACAAATTAAGATAATTAATGAATCAATTTAAAGACGCGCTTTCGTGTTTTGAACACTTACTTACACACCATGCCAACAACTTAACCTCAGGATTGCTGCAATTACAACTATCTGATGAACAATTCATCATTGAAGTGAAGCAATTAATAAATGCACATACAAGTAATGATCAAAGCTCATTGTTTAATGACTTATTACATGGCCAATTAAATTTACTTACTAATGATCATCAGCTTTTACAACTGCAAGGCGGCGAAATAAGTCACTTTAGGTTAGAGCAATTAATTGGCTATGGGGGAATGGGTGCAGTTTACTTGGCGACTAGAAATGATGGCCAGTTAAATCAAAAGGTAGCGATTAAGTTATTTTATCCATCCATTGTACAATTACATGGACAAAAACATGTTTTACAAGAAGCGCAATATCTTGCCAAATTATCACATCCCAATATAGCTAGCGTATTAGATGTCGGTAAATGCAGTATTGGCACTTACATCATCATTCAATATATAGCCGGTGATACATTAATTAACTACGCAAAAAACCTTTCGCAAAAAGCAAGGTTAGAGGTATTTCAAAAAGTATGTGATGCCGTTGAGTATGCTCACCAAAATAGGGTGATCCATGCAGATTTAAAGCCTTCAAATATCCTAGTAGATAACAATGGTGAACCTAAACTTGTTGATTTTGGGGTTGCGCGTTCCAGTTCCATGAATCATGAAATACCATTACATAACGCATATATAAAAGCGCTTAGTCACGAGTTTGCAAGCCCAGAGCAACTGGCTGGTGAAAGCTTAACAACCCAAGCTGATATCTATAGCCTTGGGCGTATTTTAGAAAAACTACTTATACAACCTATTAGTACAGAGCTTCAAGAAATCATCAATAAATCACTGGCGCCACTACCACAGCAACGCTTTGCATCAGCAGATACATTAAAACAAAATATCGCCGCTTATCTGGCGCATCGTCCATTACTTTGGTTTAAACACTCAAAAACATATATATTAGGTAAGTTTATAAGACGCTCCCCTCTTACTGCTGCTCTAATAACCTCAACTATCGCTTTTTTGGGTGTCGCCTGTATTAGCTTATTTCTTTATCAAGATGAACAAAAGCAAGCCGCAAAGCAACAGTATGAACTGCTCAACTTTTATCAAAACTTACTAATTAGCAGCACACCGCTAGCGCCGCAAGGTGCAAAACTGTCGGTATCGGCCTTGTTACTTGCTGGTGTTGAACAAGTAATGCAGAGTCAATTAAGCCCAAAAAACCAACAAAGCGTACTCTTAACCGTTGCCCAAAGCTTATACTTGCATGGAAATTTTACAGCAGCTTTAGATATATTGGCGTTGTGCGATAGTTCGATTGACATGCAAATATTAAAAATTAAAAGTTTAATTAAATTAAATCAACAACAAAAAGCACGAATTCTTTGGCAAAAACTATCGCAGCAAAACCCTCAAAACAGCAACATTAAATTGCTTGGTTGGCTTACTAAAGATAGCTATTTAGCTGGTGACATAAAGCAGATCAAAATAGCTTTTCAAAATAGCGATGCATCCGAACTAAAACTGGAATTATTAATACATATTTTTACTCATCGTGATAATCACCCTATACTCAGCCGTCAATTAATTCTCGAGAATGAAAATACGACAGCAACGTCTGCCTCGCAAAAAGCATGGCAATCGTTAATGAAAAGCAGCCTACTGATAGAAGATAATCAAATAGACCAAGCAATTAAGTTACTAGACTCAACATTAAAAAATGCTGCGAATAACTACCACCCACTACATTGTGAGCTCGCAAAATTAAACCATTTTGCGGCAAATTTATATGCTCAAGCAGGTGCACAACTTGCGCAAGAACAAGCCCTGAATAAAGCCATGTTTATCTATCAACAGCTACTCCCAAACTTTGAACATGAACTTAGTACTGTACTATATGAGCAATATCAATATTACCTAAAAGAACGTGATTATTTGCAAGCAAATAACTTTTTAAATAAACAGCTACTACATTGTTCGACAAGTGTTCAAAAATGCATGAAGGGGCGTTATGAAAGTACCATGCTAGGTTTAAGTTTGCGTAAGTACTCACAAACCTTAAAGAATGCAGAGCTATGGCTTGCCAATGGTACACAACAATCAAGCCAATATTACGATATCACCTTAGCAAAATACACGGCGCAATATGAACAAAATACACTGAATAAAACAGCATTATTTGATATTGACCTAACACAACTAAGCAAGCAACAGCAAGTTCAATGGTTAGAGCTTGTGATAAAAACAAATATGTTTAATACTTTAACTTCACAGCAAATGCAGCAGCTCATTGTTTATGCTAAATCAAACTCTCCCTTGGCATTTGAATTAATAGCGACTATTAATAAGCTAAACAATAATCCACACACACAGTGGTTAGCACAACTCGAAAAGCAAAACCATATATCACACTCCACAAAGAACCAATTTAGCCCTGCCAGAGATATCAACGCGATAAGTGAAACAAAGCGAGTTAGCTCGATCACGGCCCCTAAACATGCAAGCCAACTAAAAATAGGCTCTGAATTTACGATTGAATGGGATAGCAAACGATTAATTGGCAATACGATAAGTGTATTAGTCAATCATACCGTCAACTATAAAGTTAACAGCTTTGATGATTTTAATAATTTGAAGAAAATTGATTGGCACCCAGCGGCAACTAATTTAAAAAACACGGGAACAGCCCAAATTGACCCTTATCATTTTATGGCCAATGGCACAAATCGCTTTAAACTTATGCTCATCAGCGATTTAGGCTATTGGAGCCTATCTGATGGTTTCTTTAGTATTGCTTCAGGTAAAACTGTTGATAACGGTTTAGAGCACTTTTTACTAAAAGACAAATTGGTTACAACTATTATCACACCTAAAGCCCTTGATATTTACCCTGTAGGTCAGCAAAAAACGATAACCTGGAACGCCAATAAACTCTACGGACAAACCGTTGCTATGTATGTTCTGCATGATGACTCTCGCGGAATTGGCGATAAGCAACAAGTGGATTTAAATATCGTGAATAATAGGCGCTGGTACCAGTTCGCTGAAGAACTGCCAAATACAGGAGAGTTTAACTTAGACCCTGCACTCTTTAATGGCCGAGGTAACAATTATAAAATTTTAATCGTCTCTGATCTGGGTTACTGGAGTGTTTCTGATAAACGGTTCTCAGTGGTAAACCCGTTGTAATTTTAGTTAAAGCAATCGCACACTAGTGCGACTGCTTTACTTTAACTTTACTTAACCACGCCACTATTTTGATTATCCCGGTGAATTTTAGACCAAGTATTAGGCATTAAACCTGTGCTGTCGGTTTGAATAGCCACAAGCTTACCTGTTGCACTTGCGGCCGATACATTACTTTCAGATAAAGTACCTATGTATAAAACCCCCTGACTATCGATAGCTGGAGAAGACCAAGTTACATTTGCTTTTAAATCATATTGCCATGCAAGCGTGCCATCTGGTTTATATGTATAAAGTAAATTACTTTCTGAAGAAAAGTACACATTACCATTATCGCCAATGGTAGGAGACACATAAACATCACCGGTAATTGCCACTTGCCATTTTATACTTTTATCATTGATATCGAGTGCGTAAAACTCACTATCATCATTATTTTTTGTACCAAAATAAATCGTACTACGCGACTCATCTATCGCTACCGATGAGCGAATGTATGGCGCCTCGAACACCTGCGGGTTTGTTAACTCAAACTGCCAACGAAGATCCAAATTATCATCAAAGCTGTATAAAACTCCGGCTTCAGACCCAAAGTAAATATTATTGTTAGAATCAATAGCTGGAGTAGAGTAAACCAAGTCACCTTCAAAGGTGTCTATATCTTTGAATTCGCCAACTAACTCATAACTATTTAAATCAAGCTTAAGTACACGCCCTTCATCATAAAATACCAATTCTCCATTGTGATTTACCGCTCCATTTACAAATCGGTCTTGTCGCTCTGCACAGTTACATAAACGCTCAAACAAGCTCTCACCCGTTTGCGCATTAAAAGCGCGGATATCTAAACCGGTATATATAACTTGGCCTTCAAAAGCCGCAACCTTGGTTAAACCAGAACCTGTTTGAAAGCCATAATCAGATACGCGTTGACGCCACATTTGCTCGCCGCTACTATTTAGAGCTACTAAATCGCGATATGCTTTTTCAAACTCACCTACTCGCTTATCAACAGTGAAATAAATATTTTCATTATGTACAACAGGGCTTGAACGCACTTCTTCACCATTAGGCAAAGTGTAACGCCACTTTTCACTGCCATTGCGGTTATAAGCTACCATCAAATCACTGCCTGCGGGGTCATTGCGTACATTCTTAGCTGTGCCTATATAAATTGTTTGCTCATCAGCACTAAGTGCCGGTGACGAGTAATAAGCAAAGCTTGTTGTTGGTAATAATTTTTCCCACACTAAGCGCGACGCTTCTACTTTATCTGGCTGTTTATCTGCATCAGATTTTGTAGTTTGTGAGTCATCGCTACCACCTCCACAAGCAGATAGAAGAAGACTGAACGTGAATAAAATTGATGTTTTAACTTTAGGTGATTCAAACTGTAACTTCATGTAATTCCTTAGATAGTTATTATTTATAGCTAAATAAATTTTACGAAGAAATCACAACAATGACAGACACGAATAGAAGTTAAATTTTTCTCATAAATTTAAAATATTTTTATCTGTCTTAATGGCGTTACTAAATCGTTGAGACGAATTACTTATTCTTAGCGTCTGGTATTGCCTCTACAGGCACGCAACTATTAGGGTCTAGCTCAAAGCCCTCGTGCAATGCATTTTGCATTTTAGCTAAAAACGCTTTACTTAAAGGCTCACGTGCCGTGATTGAATGATATTCAACCTCTCCTTTATGTGTACATTTATAAGGATATACATACTGATTTTCATCAATCTCTGCAGATGGGTCACTCATCGCGCACCCTGGTAAAACACCAACCATCAAACAACAAAAAATTAAACGAGCCACAATCACCTCCATACAACACCATAACAGCGGGTTTACCCCCGTTCTTTTAAGGGTTTACCCCGCGTCGGCCTTATAACCTAACATTTACACATTTTACGTGATATAAAATCTCTGCGACGGTAATTTTGCAGGCCACTAAAACGAATAAAAGCGCGATAAAAATTATCGCGCTTTATTTTTGTTAAAACTAAAAGATTGTAAGTGGAGTTAACGCTGTGCGCTTTCTCTTAATGCATTTGTGTTGTTAACAAAATCTTTTGCTTTTTGCTGATCAAATAAGAAATAGTTAAAATCTTTACTGCTATTTCCTACATCATTAGTAATAATAATATTAAACTCATCAGTCACTAACGATAAGTACATTGTATTTTGATCACCCGGGAAGCTAATCATGCCTGTGTCATCAACACTGTAATCAAGCTCTGTATTAATGGTTGTGAAACTTTCATCACTATAAATTGTGATTTTATCTTCATCAAACTTCAAATAACTAACCACCCACTGATCATCTCGATCTCGGTCGACCATATATATATCGCGCCCGATTAAATGTTCGACGTTACTTACTGGTTTATTGTCGGCAACAATACTCATGTATTCTTTGGCATCGTTTTCGCTAGTAAAATGCGGCCAAATATGCTCTTCAAAAGTAGCAATTACCACATTACTCGAGCCAATTAATAAACTATAATTAGCCCCATACATTAATGATGAACCATCGCGTAATATTAATTGATTATCAGAAAATATCTGGTAAGTCCCTGTTGATAGGTTGTTATCTTGATAATATTGAAATGAGTTATTGTCATCAAATTGAAAATAACCAAGCTCGCCTTCCACTTTATAATCATGATCTGTAAAATACAAACGCTTACCCAAGTAGTTATTAGGGCTAATTAGGCCAGTCAAAGAAACAGGGGGCTGATAGCCTATCTGTTGTAAAATTTCATCAGGTAGTGGAGACGAAATAGGCCGCTCAGTTGCTCGATTAAACTTGCGATTATCGAACGTTTTCTCTCTTGGTTCCTCACCTTGGCTATAGGTAAATTGATGCATGTTATTTACATAAATAGTATCTTCGATCTGTTCAATTAGCTTCCATTGCCGAGTATTCCACAACCAGCAATTAGGATCTTGCTCAACGTAGTAACAATCATCTCGTCCATTTAGGTTTCGCGTTATTGTAAGAATGTCATCATCAAGATGCCAGTTACCAGCATAAATTCGACTTTCAGCAACTGATAATTGCCCATCCTCATTGCTGTCGTACACACTCATCGAAATAGCTTTGCCATCAGGCCAAAGCTCAAACCAAAACTCATCTAAACTCTTACCATCAAAGTTGTAGCTATATATTCCAGGGATTGTTGCAATATTGAATGTCTCTGATTCGTCGATAATGCTGCCAGTACCTACACTCGCATTTTTAATTCCGTCAAATTCACTAAATGCAGCAAACGTTGCAATATCACCATCACTTGTTAATTGCCTAAATAGTATTGTTTCATTATCGTAATCACTCAGTGTGATATGTAATGACTGTTTGTTATTATCTTCTATCATTCGCCAAGTAATAGGCGTATTTCCAAGCTCTGAAACAGCACCTGTTCCATCGTCATTTAACATTAACGTAATCGCACCAAGAGATACTTGATCAACGAAAATATGCGGTGCAGGCAATGCAATAGGGTTTTGAGTTTGCGCGAAGGTAAAATCAACTTGCTCATTTTGAGTGAATACTTTAAGGATAGACTCGTTAGTGAGTTGATAATTTTCTAACTCACCATCTGGGTACTCTACATTTTTATACTCAGTTTCTTTGACTAAAAAACCATTTTCAGTTGCCGCAATTAACTTTAGCTCTGCTTTATAAGTAGTAACCTCTTGGCGAACCCGCTTTGTTTCACCATCAATTTCAATATCAGCAGTAGTCTGATAAGCATAAAAACCTTCAGGATTATTTAAGGTATACACATCGTTTTGATATATCCAGTCGAAGCGACCATCATAATTTTGAAGAAGGTAACGACCAGTGCCGTCGTTATCTAATTCAATAACTTGATTAATAGATAAATTGCCACGATTATAGTAAAAAGTTTTAATGTTATTACTCTTTGTAGACTGAACAACCTTCTCATCAGCTAGCATTTCTTCTTGGGCCTGGCTAAACTCGGGCGTTTGCTCCACTTTTTTAATATACTGAGTCATTTTTTCATTATCTAAAGCCAGCTCTAAAACATTATTTACTCCCTCGGGTAAAGCAAATAATTCATTGCTCGTTGATTTGTCCAAAATAACTTTTATAGTCGTAGCAACCTTAACGAGCTCATCAGCACTAATCTCATTCGACAAGCGTTTCAAGTCTTGCTCGCTTTTAATGTCTACGAATAAATTTTCTCGCGCCAAAAGCGCCGACTTTGCTGTGGTTAGATTAGTAATATTTACCGAAAAGTCTTCGTCATTAGTAAGTACAGCGTCATCGCCCGCTTTCGTTTTTAAGCTTGCAAAGCTCATTAGTCGTGACTGCAACAAAGCGGCTTGTTGTTGCTCTTTACCCTGTGCTTCAATTGTCACCAATTGACTCATATCAGCATCATCGTCAAGTGCTAACTCTAAGCTATAATAACCATCGCTATTTGTCGTTGTCGTGAACTCTTGCGATCCTATTTTGGCTTTTATAGCCGCGTCAATTAAGGGGGAATCTGTTGCTATGCCTTCCAGTGATAATTTAACCAGCTGCTGTTGAATATCAACTACAACATTTTTTTCACTCGTTAAACCTTCACTATCTGTAACAGTTAAATTTAAAGATATTTTTTTATCTTCGCTAACACTTGGCGCAATAAAGCTAACAGTCCCTGTATTGGTGTTCTCTAATGCAACTGACAACCCTGCATTTTGGCTCCAAAGATAAGTAACGGGGCCTTCATCTTGCACTGTGGCACTGATTGAAATAGCTTGTTTTTCAACTACTGCTGTATCGCTTACGCTAATAACTGGTGCGGTATTTATAGGCTCATCAGGGTGATCAACAAAATCAGATTCACAGCCAGACAATAAAGCCAGCGAAATAGATGCCGCAAGCATTGATTTAATTAGATTCATAAAATTATCCCTTTCGTTGTTATATTTTGTCTACCTGACGATAATAAGATAATGAACAATAAATAACCCATAACGAAATCTGTATAATAATTTCTCACAAAATTAAAATATTTTTTTATTTTCCACTTATAGCAATTTAGGCAATACTGAATTTCTCAATAAAGCCCTTGCTATTGTGACAAATTAACAAATAATGGAGCCACTGTTCACGGGATTAGAATGAGGAAAAATGAACACGATACTAACCACGCAATGTGCCGATGATGTCGGCTTAATAGCGAAAATCACCGGGCTTTGTCATCAGCATAATTTAAATATTACCCGCAATAATGAATTTGTAGATAAAGATGCTCAGCGCTTTTTTATGCGCACTGAACTAACGGGCCAACCACATCCAGATTTTTTAAATCAATTACAAGCTTTGTTACCCGATGGCGCGCAATTAGCACTGCACACTGACGAGAAAACTAAAGTGGTGTTACTAGCGACTAAAGAAGCCCACTGCTTAGGGGGCGTATTGCTAAAGCAATTTGAGCAAGCACTGAATATTGAAGTATTGGCTGTGATTGCTAATTACCCTGACTTAGCGCCATTGGCGAAGGGCTTTGATGTGCCGTTTCATGTGGTCAGCCATGAAGGGTTATCACGCGCTGAACACGACCTGCAAGTGGGTGACTTAATTGCCAGCTACAATCCCGATATCATTGGCCTTGCCAAATATATGCGGATTTTAAGCCCTGAATTTGTAGGCCGTTTTGACGGTAAAATTATCAATATTCATCATTCATTTTTACCTGCTTTTATCGGTGCAAAACCGTATCATCAGGCATTTGAACGGGGTGTGAAGATCATTGGTGCGACGGCGCATTTTGTTAATAATGAGCTTGATGAAGGGCCGATTATTATGCAAGACGTCACCCATGTAAACCATGCAAACACCGCTGAAATGATGGCTAAAATGGGCAAAGATGTAGAGAAAACAGTGTTTTGTAAAGCACTGCAATTAGCATCAGAACATAAGCTATTTATTAATGGTAATCGAACCGTCGTATTTAGCTAGGTTCTAGAAATAGAGTAGAATGAAGAGGCTCAACGCCTCTTTATTTTTTTTATTATTGACTACTTTTATACTGTACTTAATGTGTTTGCTCGATAGGTTCGAGTTGTAATTTTGCAGCTATCAACACCGCTTGCGTGCGGTTATACACTCCAAGCTTACGGAATATCGCGGTGATGTGCGCTTTGATCGTTGCTTCTGAAATATGTAGTTCATAAGCGATCTGTTTATTCAACAAACCTTCGTGTAAGTACTGCAGCACTTTATATTGCTGTGGGGTAAGGGAGGCTACTTGAGCGGCGATTTCTTTATCTTCATTGGTAACGCTCGCTACTTTGTCTTTAAGCTCAGGTGGTAGCCATACATCGCCATCGAGTATTTGATTAATTGCTCCGGCAATATCATCTGATGATGATGACTTAGGAATGAATCCCATCGCCCCGTAGCTCATAACTTTTGAAACAATATTGATATCTTCACTGCCAGAGACAACAGCAATTGGCAAGCTTGGATAATCTTCACGAATGCGAATTAGGCCATATAAATCGCCACTGCCGGGCATATGTAGGTCTAGTAGTAAGATATCTAAATCTTCTTGTTCACTAAGCACTTGCAATGTAGTTTCAAAATTTTCAGATTCAAAAACCTCTAAACCATCAAACTTTGCCGTTAATGCCCCTTTTAGTGCTTCGCGAAATAACGGGTGGTCATCCGCTATTAAAAACTGACTCATGGTTCACTCCTAATGAATTCGGCTGCCATCTATCAAATAGCTGACAGCCGATATACTACGTTTAGAATCAACTTCTAATCAAGTTTTTAACGCATATTTAACGATTTAATCGGTTCTCGATTAATTCATCAACCACACCAGGGTCTGCAAGTGTTGAGGTATCACCTAATTGCTCGTGCTCATTTGCAGCGATCTTACGTAAAATACGACGCATGATCTTACCTGAGCGGGTTTTAGGTAAACCTGGTGACCATTGGATCATATCTGGCGATGCAATTGGGCTAAGCTCTTTACGAACCCAGTTACGAACTTCTTTGGTTAATTCGTCACTGACCGTTATACCTTCGTTTGGCGTTAGGTAAACATAAATACCTTGGCCTTTAATATCGTGCGGGTAACCTACTACAGCAGCTTCGGCAACCGCAGGGTGAGCAACCAGTGCACTTTCAATCTCGGCAGTACCTAAGCGATGTCCTGATACGTTTAATACGTCATCAACACGGCCGGTGATCCAGTAGTAACCATCTTCATCACGACGACAACCGTCTCCAGTAAAGTATACACCCGGATAAGCTGAGAAGTAAGTTTGTTCAAAACGTTCATGATCGCCGTAAACTGTACGAGCTTGTGATGGCCAGCTATCAAGAATAACTAAGTTACCATCAACTGCGCCTTCCAGAGCATTACCTTCAGCATCAAATAATGCTGGCGCAATACCAAAGAATGGACGGGTTGCAGAACCAGGTTTCATATCAATTGCACCTGGTAAAGGTGTGATCATGATGCCACCAGTTTCAGTTTGCCACCAAGTATCAACAATTGGGCAGTTACTTTTACCCATGTTTTCGTAATACCAAGTCCATGCTTCTGGGTTGATTGGCTCACCCACCGAGCCCAAAATACGTAGGCTATCGCGGTTTGAAGTCGCTGTTGGTTCATCGCCTTTGGCCATCAGTGCACGAATTGCCGTTGGCGCTGTGTATAAAATTGTAACATTATGCTTATCGACTACTTCACCCATACGTCCTGCGGTTGGGTAAGTGGGTACACCTTCAAATAAGACTTGCGTACAACCATTAACTAATGGGCCGTAAGCAATGTAACTGTGACCTGTGATCCAGCCCACATCGGCGCTACACCAAAAGATATCATCTTCTTTTAGATCAAATACATATTCGTGAGTCATCGATGCATATACTAAATAACCACCAGTCGTATGAACCACCCCTTTAGGCTGACCTGTTGAACCTGAAGTGTAAAGAATAAAGAGTGGATCTTCTGCATTCATCGGTTCTGGTGCACAGTCTGGGGCTTGATCAGCAACTAAATCATGCCACCATACATCATGTTCATGCCATTGTACCTCGCCACCCGTTAACTGATGTACAACAACGTGTTCGATGGTTGTGACCGACTGTTGTGCAACGGCTTCATCAACATTTGCTTTCAGCGGCACTGTATTGCCTGCACGACGCCCTTCATCAGAAGTAATAACAATTTTAGCACCAGAATCTTTAATACGATCAGCAATTGCTGATGGTGAGAAACCACCAAAGACTACCGAGTGAATTGCACCTAAACGCGCACATGCTTGCATTGCATAAACAGCTTGCGGTGACATAGGCATGTAAATAGCAATACGATCGCCTTTTTTAACACCGAGCTTTTTCAAACCGTTGGCAAATTTTGCCACTTCGTCATGCAGTTGTTGATAAGAAATGTGCTCACTTTGCGAAGGATCGTCACCTTCCCAAATCAATGCCGTTTTATCTGCTTTAGTTGCCAGATGGCGATCAATACAGTTGTACGAAGCATTAAGCTCGCCATCTTCATACCATTTAATACTGATATGGCCTTTATCAAAAGAGGTATTTTTTACTTTAGTAAAAGGTGTTGACCAATCGAGACGTTTACCGTGCTCTGCCCAAAAACCTTCTGGATCATCAATAGATTGCTTGTAAAGTGTATTATATTTATCGTTATCAACTAAGGCTGCATTCTTGATATGTGCAGGAACTGGATAGATACTTTGTGACATAGTCGTCTCCATTTTAATTACTTGCCTAAGGCCTATCTTAAGGATCACCCAGCATAGCGGGCGAAAGTATTAGACCTTAGTTGTATTATCTTTGATTTATTTCACTGTACGCTCAAATTGTTTTAAAATTTCATCATTTTACGCTATCAATACAAAATGTTAATGATATGTTTATACTGAGATGGCAAGCTTGCCACCTTAGTCTAATAGACCAATAGGTAATTGAGTAAAAAGCATACTTAATCAAAAGTGGTATCACAACACAAGTATAATAATGCAACAAGCAGCCCCGAATAGGACTTTGACTATGACAACAAAATCAACAGTATTAAAAACACTTACTGCCACAGCCGTATTGTGCGCGCTTTCAGCTACAGCACAAGCCGCAACCATCGGTGGCACTGATGTAACTTATGGCGGTTATATAAAACTCGATGCAATGTGGAGTGATTATTCAGCTGGTGCGCCTGCAGGTACAAATGTAGGGCGTGACTTTTATGTACCAAGTACATTAACAGTCGGTGCCGACAACAACTCTGATGCTGTATTTGATATGCACGCACGTCAGTCTCGTTTTAATTTTGGCACATCAACACTCCTAGACAACGGCAAAACCATAAGTAGTAAAATCGAAATAGACTTTTTAGCATCTGCTGCTGGCGGTAATGAGCGCGTATCTAACTCATACGCGCCACGTATTCGCCACGCATTTATTTCTTACGACGGCTGGTTATTTGGTCAAACATGGTCAAACTTCCAAAATGTTGGTGCACTGCCTGAAACTCTTGATTTTGTAGGTCCAGCTGAAGGCACGGTATTTGTTCGCCAAGCACAAGTTAAATACACAACTGGCGCATGGTCTTTCTCGTTAGAAAACCCTGAAAGTACAATTACAACTTCAAATGGTATGGCTGTAACCGATGATGCATCATTACCGGATTTCACAGCACGTTACACACATACTGCTGATTGGGGTAACTTAGTGGTTGCAGCGCTTGCTCGTCAACTTACTTATAAAGTGGGCGGCCTTGACGCTGATGAAACATCAATTGGTATTAGTGCATCAGGTATGTTTAAAGTTGGCCAAGACAACGTTAAATTTATGCTTACCCAAGGTAAAGGCTTAGGTCGTTACGTTGGCTTAAATGTTGCGCATGGTGCAGTGCTTAATGGTGATGAGCTAGATGCAATTGACTCTACATCAGGGTTTATCGCTTACCAGCACAATTGGAATAACCAATGGCGCTCAACATTCCTTTACTCGTTCTTCTCAGCAGACAATAACACTGATTTGCTTACGATTACCGGTGACCCAACTGAATCTAGCCAAAGCTATAGCGCTAATATTTTATACTCACCAGTTAAACGTTTAACGTTTGGTGCTGAGTTAAAGCATGCAGAACGTGAAACAGAAAGTGGCGTTGATGGTGATTTAGATCGCCTGCAGTTCTCAGTTAAATACGCGTTCTAAGCTAAAACTAAAATTATATTACTTCCTTAAGCGGCTTTGGCCGCTTTTTTATGCCTGTGATATACCTTATCAAAGTTAAATTATCTACACCCAATTGGCTTAAGGTATTGGCTGTTACAAATACAAAAAAGCCGCTAAATATTATTTAGCGGCTTTTTTAATGTTAAGTGCGGGTCAAATCGCGCTTATTAAATACTTTTAAAGCTCAGCATCATCTGCTAACACTGTATCTTCAACATCGTCAGGCTTAATTGTTGCTTTTAATAGCAACATATCACGTAACTTACCTTCAATCTCATTAGAGATCTCAGGGTTCTCTTTCAAGAACTTAATTGAGTTTGATTTACCTTGACCAACTTTACTACCATTGTAGCTATACCAAGCACCTGCTTTTTCAACTAGCTTATGCTTAACACCTAAGTCAATTAGCTCGCCATGCTTAGAGATGCCTTCACCATACATGATGATAAATTCAGCTTGCTTAAACGGAGGAGCAACTTTGTTTTTCACCACTTTAACGCGGGTTTCGTTACCCACCACTTCGTCGCCCTCTTTAACAGAACCGATACGACGAATATCTAAACGTACTGACGCGTAGAATTTAAGTGCGTTACCACCAGTAGTGGTTTCTGGGTTACCAAACATAACACCAATTTTCATACGGATTTGGTTAATGAAAATACATAAAGTGTTTGAACGTTTGATATTACCAGTTAGCTTACGTAATGCTTGTGACATTAAACGTGCTTGTAGGCCCATGTGTGAATCACCCATGTCGCCTTCAATTTCAGCTTTCGGTGTTAATGCCGCAACCGAATCGACAACAACCACATCAACAGCGCTTGAGCGTACTAACATGTCACAAATTTCAAGTGCTTGTTCACCTGTATCAGGTTGTGAAACTAATAACTCATCAATATTTACACCCAATTTTTGGGCATAAATTGGATCAAGTGCATGCTCAGCATCAACGAAAGCACAGGTTTTACCTTCTTTTTGTGCTTCAGCAATAACTTGTAATGTTAGCGTTGTTTTACCTGATGATTCAGGGCCATATATCTCAACAATACGCCCCATAGGTAAACCACCTATGCCTAATGCGATATCAATGCCCAGAGAGCCTGTTGATATAGCATCAATATCTAACGCTTTATTGTCACCCAATTTCATTATTGAGCCTTTACCAAATTGACGTTCAATTTGAGATAAAGCAGCGTCCAACGCTTTTTGTTTGTTATCGTTCATTTTACTCTCCAAATCCGGCTAATGCAGACAAGTATACTGTATGAAATCACAGTATCAAGCTAATTTTATTAATTTATCTTTTCTATAATGGTTTTTAATGAGTAAACAATAGCTTGCAACCTAACTTGCGCTCTATCGCCTGCGAATATCTGTTGGCTCGGATACTGTTTCTCGCCAATTTGAATACAAAACCATACTAAACCTACTGGTTTTTCTGTACTGCCACCACCTGGACCTGCAATACCCGATACTGCAACCGAAATATCTGCCCCTGCGGCCTTACACGCACCCGCGGCCATTTGCAAAACAGTTTGCTCACTCACTGCGCCGTATAAAGTTAAGGTTTGCTCTGTAACCCCTAGTAAATCCTGCTTAGCTTGATTACTGTATGTTACAAATGCACGGTCAATATAAGCCGAGCTGCCAGGGGTATCTGTTAACGCATAACTCACTCCACCACCAGTACATGATTCAGCACTAGTGATCCATAAGCGTTTATCCGTTAAAATAGCGCCTAACTGCGCAGCAAGTGTTTTAATCTCTTGATGTAATTCCATATTCAGCCTTTGGGTAAATACATGTCGTTCGATCTTTATGCACCGCACAATATAAGTCAACAAACTCCGATGATGCAGCAGTATCTAAAAATAAAATCTGAGCATCGTGATATTTTACTGTTTTATCGCATGGGCGATTTTTACGAGCTATTTTTTGATGATGCAAAACGTGCAGCACAACTGCTTGATATTTCACAAACTCACCGTGGTAAAGCCGGCGGCGATCCTATTCCTATGGCAGGCGTCCCTTATCATGCGGTAGAGAACTATTTAGCTCGTTTGGTACAAATGGGTGAATCCGTCGCTATTTGTGAGCAAATAGGTGACCCTGCAACCAGCAAAGGACCTGTTGAGCGCAAAGTTGTACGCATTGTTACCCCTGGCACCATTTCTGATGAAGCACTATTACAAGAGCGCCAAGATAATTTACTGACCAGCGTTTGGCAAAGTAAAAAAGGCGTGTATGGCATTGCTTACTTAGATATTAACTCAGGCCGTTTTAATATTGTTGAAGTAAATACTGAAGAAGCATTTAGTTCAACTTTACAACGCTTAGCACCAGCAGAGTTACTCTATAGCGAAGACTTTGCCAACTTTCATTTGATTGAGCATATCAAAGGTATTCGCCGTCGTCCTGAATGGGAGTTTGACTTAGACACTGCACAACATTTGTTATGCGAGCAGTTTGGCACCAAAGATTTAGTCGGTTTTGGGGTTAATAAAGCAACTGCTGCATTAGTTGCCGCCGGTTGCCTTATGCAATATGTGAAAGACACGCAACGTATTGCTCTACCCCATATTCGCGCCATCACATTAGAACATAACGAACATGCAGTAATCTTAGATGCTGCCACCCGTAAAAATTTAGAGTTGACCGTTAACCTCTCTGGTGGCTTTGAAAACACCTTAGCACAAGTACTTGATAAAACAGCAACAGCGATGGGCTCACGGCTATTAAAGCGTCGTATTCATACACCAATACGTTCTAAACCTGAGCTTAACGCTCGCCTTAATGCGATTAGTGCCATTATCGGTGTACAGCTGTGTGGTGAGCTACATGAGTCGTTAAAACAAATAGGTGATATTGAGCGTGTTATTGCTCGTTTAGCATTGTGGACCGCTCGTCCGCGCGATTTAACCCGTCTGCGTAGCGCACTACAAGCCCTAGCTCCACTGCACCAGCTATTAACCGATGCCAGCGATCCTCGCATTAGTCAGATCATCGCGCAATCTCCTGAATTACCTGATTTACAGCAATTACTTGAGCAAGCAGTGATTGAAAACCCACCGGTACTTATTCGTGATGGTGGCGTAATTGCACCGGGTTACAACCGTGAACTCGATGAATGGCGTTCACTCAGCCAAGGTGCTACCGACATTCTTGAACAACTCGAACAGCGCGAGCGTGAACGCACCGGTATTAGCACCCTTAAAATCGGTTATAACCGTGTGCATGGCTTTTTTATTGAAGTAAGTCGTGCCAACGCACATTTAGTGCCCGCTGATTATATTCGTCGCCAAACGCTTAAAAATAACGAACGTTATATAATTCCAGAGCTTAAAGAGCATGAAGATAAAGTGTTAGGTAGCCAATCAAAAGCTCTGGCGCTTGAAAAGCAACTTTACGAACAACTGTTTGAATTTATTGCCCCGCACATTGAACAGCTACAAATAATGGCGGCAGCACTGGCAGATTTAGATGTGCTAAATAACCTTGCCGAGCGTGCAATTGCATTGAACTATGCAAAACCGCTACTGTGCGATAACGATGACATTAGTATTAAGCAAGGTCGCCACCCAGTTGTTGAACAAGTAATGAAAGACCCTTTCATTGCCAATCCTGTAGAGCTTAATGCTCAGCGTAAAATGCTGATCATTACGGGGCCAAATATGGGCGGTAAATCAACCTATATGCGCCAAACTGCACTGATTGTGTTAATGGCACACATTGGTAGCTTTGTACCAGCAGACAGCGCTAAGATTGGTAATATCGACCGTATATTTACACGTATTGGCGCCAGTGATGACTTAGCATCAGGTCGCTCAACCTTCATGGTCGAAATGACCGAAACAGCCACTATTTTAAACAATGCTACCGCGCAGTCACTGGTATTAATGGATGAAATTGGCCGAGGGACGAGTACCTACGATGGTCTATCATTAGCTTATGCAACAGCGGATCATTTAGCATCAAAAATATCCGCTAAAACTTTATTCGCAACCCATTATTTTGAACTTACCGAACTAGCCGAGCAACAAGCGGGGCTGGTGAATGTTCACTTAGATGCGATAGAGCACAACGACACAATCGCCTTTATGCATACCGTACTTGATGGTGCCGCAAGTAAAAGTTTTGGCTTGCAAGTAGCGGCCTTAGCTGGGGTGCCAAAAGCAGTTATAAAGCAGGCAAAACAAAAGCTTAAAATGCTGGAGAATCATCAGCCAGTCACTGCTGATATCAATGCAGTACAGCCATCATTGTTTGCAGCTGAACCATCACAGGTAGAAGCACAACTCGCTGAGGTTGACCTAGATAACTTAAGCCCACGCCAAGCTCAAGATTTACTATATAAGCTAAAATCGCTGCTGTAGCATGCTTTAAGCACAAAAAAAGCTGAAGAGTTAGCTCTTCAGCTTTTAATAATTATTTTCTGTGTGTTTTGTGTTGCTGCGTCTATTGCTGTATCAGTCAGTGTTATGAAAACTGATCAAACAAGCTATCAGTGCTTAATCCTTCATGCTGCAAAATATCTTTTAAGCGGCGCAGTGCTTCTACTTGAATTTGTCTTACTCGCTCACGCGTTAAACCGATTTCACGACCCACATCTTCAAGTGTTGATGGCTCATAACCTAACAAACCAAAACGACGTGCAAGCACTTCACGTTGCTTAGGATTAAGCTCACCTAACCAGTCTACAATGTGCTTATTGATATCATTATTTTGTACTTCGCCTTCCGGGCCAAAGCCTTTTTCATCGGCAATAATATCTAACAATGCTTTATCGTTTTCACCACCAATAGGTGTATCTACAGAGGTGATTTTCTCGTTTAAACGCAGCATTTTAGTTACGTCTTCAACTGGTCGGTCTAAACACGCTGCAATTTCTTCGGCAGTGGGCTCATGGTCCAGCTTTTGCGTTAGTTCACGTGCGGTGCGTAAATAAACGTTAAGTTCTTTCACTACATGGATTGGTAAGCGAATTGTGCGGGTTTGATTCATGATGGCGCGTTCAATTGTTTGACGGATCCACCAAGTCGCATAGGTCGAAAATCTAAAACCACGTTCAGGATCAAATTTTTCAACGGCGCGGATCAAACCAAGATTACCTTCTTCAATTAAATCAAGTAACGCAAGGCCACGATTGTTATAACGGCGGGCGATTTTAACAACTAAACGTAAATTACTTTCAATCATTCGTTTACGAGAAGCGCTACAGCCTTTTAATGCTTTGCGGGCAAAAAAGACTTCTTCTTCAGCACTTAATAATGGCGAAAAACCAATTTCACCTAAATACAGCTGAGTCGCATCTAAATTCTTAGTGATTTCCTCTTTGGCAAATATTTCATCTTCTTTATCATCATCTTTATCGACGTCATCTAATAATTCAGAGTCTGTATCAGCGACAGCTATATCATCAAATTTATCATCAATCGCATCTTTCGTTTTTTCTATTTTTGCTGTGTTACCCATGAGCGTACCCTCAAGCAAACAAGTGATCTTATATCACTATGATCAATACCCGACCGATAGCTAAGGCAAATACTTCTCAGGATTAACAGCTTGTCCTCGGTAACGGATTTCAAAACGCAATGCCGTCACTTCAGAGTCTGAACTGCCAATCTCGGCTATTTTTTGCCCAGCTTTCACATCCTGTTTTTCTTTAACTAGCAACTTAGAGTTATGTGCATAGGCACTAAGATAATCATCATTATGTTTCAAAATAATTAAATTACCGTATCCTCTAAGTGCATTACCCGCATAAACTACAGTCCCTTGTGCTGCGGCAAAAACAGCGACACCTTTTTTATTAGTAATTTGTAACCCTTTATAACCGCTTTCCTTGGTTGAAAAACGCTGAGTTACTGTTCCTTTAGCTGGCCACGACCACTTAACTTGGGTCGAGGACAAACTGTTATTTTTACTAATTTTCCTATTGGCTTGTTTTTGAACATACTCTCGTTGTTTTGGCTGATCAAGCTCTTTCTTTAATTTTTTGTTATTTTTTTGTATGTCACTTGTAGACTTTTTACTCGGTTTCGTATATTTTTTATGCTTTTTTATTTTTTCAGGTACATTTTTAAAAGAAATTGTTTGCCCCGGTTGGATTATGTAAGGGGCTGGTATGCCATTATTTTTTGCCAACGTGCGGAAATCTTGCTGGGCGCTAAAGGCTATCGAGTATAACGTATCACCTTTTTTAACCGTGTAGCGGTCACCATTAATATTTACTTTACTAGTATAAGGTTTAACACTGGTATTTAAACTACTGACCGGAGCGGGGGCATGTCGAGATGAGCAGGCACTGAGCAAAACACTTGTAAATAAAGTAACATAGAAGACGTACTGTTTATTCATGGTGTTTTGCTCCTTGTGCTAAAAGTAGTTATTTAGATGCTTAACGTAATAAAAAGTATGCAACCACCACTAAAATCACTACCCCCCAGCCAAGTACCTCAATATATTGACGTAATTTTTGCTCCATTTTTACTCCGCCCCACTTCATTAGCGCTGAAACTAAAAAGAATCGCGCACCACGCCCGACAGCAGAAGCTAATAAAAAAGGTAAAAACGCCATGTGCAAAAGCCCAGCACCAATAGTAAATACTTTATAGGGTATTGGCGAAAAACCGGCTAAAAACACCACCCATACGCCATAATCTTTAAACCAGCTTAAAGCGGTATTAAACTTTTCTTGCCAACCCATTTGCGCTATTAATGGCTCTACTACAGGTTCAAACAACCAAAATCCGAGCAAATAACCTAAAATACCGCCAAGCACCGAAGCAACTGTAGCAAAAGTAGCATAGCGCCATGCTTTGCTCGGTTGTGCAAGCGACATCGGCGCGAGCATTACATCGGGTGGAATAGGAAAAATAACCGATTCAGCAAAACTCATCCCAGCTAAATAACGCTCTGCGTGGCGATGTTTTGCCCACACTAATGCCATATCGTATAACTTAGTAAACAATTTCAAAGTGACTTCCTATTCAATGTCGCCAGGGACTAAAGGTACAAATCTAACTGGCGCAATAACATGTTGAGTAAATTTTTCGCCTTCGCGCACAACCATAACCAGTTGTTGATCTTCATTACCGATTGGCGCAATCATCACCCCACCATCACTGAGTTGATCAAGTAATGCCTGCGGGACTTGCGATGCAGCGGCGGTTACAATGATGCCATCAAACGGCGCTTGTGACTGCCAGCCTTGCCAACCATCGCCATGTTTCATGGAAACGTTGTATAAGTCTAGGTTATGTAAACGGCGCTTAGCCTGCCATTGTAACGCTTTAATTCGTTCTACCGAAAATACTTTTGAAAAGGTTTTCGCCAGCACCGCTGTTTGATAGCCTGAACCCGTGCCTATCTCAAGTACTTTATCGCGCACGCCAGCCAAACGCAGTAACTCGGTCATACGGGCAACAATATATGGCTGTGAAATTGTTTGTCCTTGACCTATTGGCAACGCCGTATTTTGATACGCTTTATGCTTAAGTACATCATCAACAAATACATGACGTGGAATATCAGCAATAGCGCTGAGTACCAATTTATCTTCAACACCTTCACGCTGTAATAGGTCAGCGAGCGCACGGGCACTTCGAGTATAATTAGCCAGCACCGTTGATCTCCATTGTTTTAAGCCACTCACCAACCGCAACCAAACTATCTTTCGCAGTCATATCAACACTTAGTGGCGTAACCGATGCATAGCCATTATTGATAGCATAAAAGTCTGTACCTTCTCCGGCATCACTTTCGGCACCTAAAACCCCATACCAATAAATGTCTCGTCCCCATGGATCTTGTTGTTTAGTCATGGTTTCTGCTTTATGACGCGCACCTAAACGCGTTACTTGCACGCCTTTTAGCTCAGATAACGGAATATCTGGCACATTAATGTTGATGATTTGATCTTTTGGCAATGGATGTGACGCCAGCTCTTTAATTATGCTGACAGTCACCGCTGCTGCCGTTTCAAAATGATTGCCTTCTTTTGAGCACAAAGACACCGCCACTGCGGGCAAGCCTAAATGACGTCCTTCGGTTGCTGCTGCAACAGTCCCTGAGTACAAAGTATCGTCACCTAAATTCGCGCCATGATTAATGCCAGCCACAACTAAATCGGGCTTTTCATTAAGTAATTCATTCACGCCCAAATGTACACAATCAGTGGGCGTACCATTGACCGAAATAAACCCGTTATCTAGCGTGGTAGCACGCAGTGGATTAAGTAGCGTCAGTGAGTTACTTGCGCCACTGCAATTGCGATCAGGTGCAACTAACGTTACGTCTGCAATTTGCGTCAATGCCTGATACAACACTGCAATACCTTTTGCATTAACACCATCATCGTTACTTAGAAGAATTTTCATTTTCAGCGTCCTGTTCTTTATGTACTCGTGGGCTTGCATCTGTGTAATCCACCAGCTCACGTAACAATGCCGTGGCAAAGGTGCCTTTGGGTAAACCAAAGCTCAATTTAATGGTAGTTTCATCAATCGTTTCAACGGTTAAATCTTGTGGGATCAAACGCAACATTCTGCGCTCATTTTTCAGCCCTAACTTACCAAGCCCTTCACACCAATCTTGATACGGCTCTAGCCATATTTTTTCTTGTTCGGTGAGACCTTTTTCGCTAGTGCCGACCAATGGCGCAGACATCATAATATCGCCAGAGGCAAGACGAGCGATATTTTCATCGCTAATGGCATCTTCAAAAAATGCATTGCTACCACTGAGCATAAACACTTCACGGTTCATGGTTTTAGCTAAGCCGTGCTCAGCAACACGCAAATTCACTATTTGATTAAACACATAAGAACGTGCAGCAGAGATAATTAAACCACGTAGTTTTTTGTCACGAATGCGCTCACCGGCAAACATCTTTTTAGCCATCACTAAATTATGACCATCGTGACCAAAGCGTTGTTCGCCAAAATAGTTAGGCACCCCGGCGCGTACCGCGTTGATACGACAAAGAATGTCTAACGGCTGAGTTACATTACGCAGAATAATGCTGAATTTATTACCTTTGTGGCAGCCAGTCCGCAGCTTACGATTATGCCGTTGCTGAGCAATGATAAACAGTGATTCACTGTTTAGCTCAGTAAAATCAATGTCTTTTTTAATGGGTACTGGCACACTAAACCACTGACTACATACTCCGTGGCGATCTTTCATACCAGCGAAGCTGACATCACGTGGCGAAATCCCCGCTTTTTGGGCAAGTAATTTAGCAACGTATTGGGTATTTTCGCCTTTTTTAACGACCTGTAAACAGACGTGTTCACCACTGCCGGTAAATTCGATGCCTAAGTCTTCGTCCACCATAAAATCTTCAGCAGTGGTTTTAAAATCAGCTTTAGATAGTGGTGCACCGTATAAATAATTTAACTCGCTCATAGTGATTGCTTGCTCATGATAACCACTGCATGACTTGAAATACCTTCTTTTCGCCCTTCAAAACCGAGCTTTTCAGTGGTTGTTGCTTTGACATTTACCTGGTCCAGTTCAGCATTTAAATCAGCGGCTAAATTCTTACGCATGGCTTGAATATGCGGCAGCATTTTTGGCGCTTGCGCTACTATCGTTACATCCGCATTACCCAGTACATAGCCTTGCTGCTTAGCTAAATCAACAACATGGCGTAATAAAATACGGCTATCTATATTCTCATATTCAATGGCGGTATCAGGAAAGTGCTTGCCAATATCGCCCATTGCTAATGAGCCTAAAATAGCATCGCATAGTGCATGGATCGCAACATCACCATCAGAGTGCGCTAAAAAGCCTTGTGGGTAAGCAATCTTTTCACCACAAATAGTTAACGGGCCTTCGCCACCAAATTTATGGACATCGAAGCCATGGCCTATACGAATCATGATGCATTCTCACTGTGTTGTTTTTGGAGTAAAAAGTTGGCTAAATCTAAATCTTCTGGAGTGGTTATTTTAATATTATCGCTACGCCCAGCCACTAGCTTTACGGGCTTATTCGCCCATTCTATTGCCGATGCTTCGTCGGTGATCGTAACCTGCTGAGCAAGCGCAGTTTGCAATGCCTGCGTTAAATCGTGGTACTTAAATAATTGCGGGGTCAACGCCTGCCATAAGTCATCCCGTGGCACTGTTTGTTGGCTATGAGTTGCACCGCGCTTAATGGTATCTTTCACTTTGCTTGCTAATATACCGCCCTCATCAGCGTTAATACATTCACTAAGTAAGCACTCAATATCAGCCAGCGTAACCAGTGGCCTTGCCGCATCATGCACTAACACCCAATCAGGCGGGTTATCTGCAAGCGCTAATAAGCCATTAAGTACCGAGTCTGCTCGCTCTTTGCCGCCACTTGCACGGACAATGCGCTGATCAATAAACTCCAGCGCAGCAAAATAAGGATCATCATCGCTGACGGCTACTACAATAGTCGTTAACTGTTTGAGTTGCGCTAGTTTAGCAAGTGTATGTTCAAGAATTGTTTTACCAGCCAAGCGAATGTATTGCTTCGGTGCGCTATGTTGCATTCGGCTTCCCACGCCAGCGGCTGGGACTATGGCTGCAAGGGTATAATTAGTTGTCATTTTGTTGCTGCCCAGGTAAAACACGAATAAATGTTTCGCCGGGTTTGATCATCCCTAATTCATTTCGAGCGCGCTCTTCCACACCTTCTTGACCAAGCTTTAAATCTTCAATATCGGCTTTAAGCACTTTATTACGTTTGATCAATTGAGCATTAGTATCGTGATGTGAAGTAACAGCAGCTTTTAAACGACTATAATCTTGTACACCGTTGTGGCCAAACCATAATCGATATTGTACAAATAACGCTAAGCACAGCAGCGTGAATTGAAACAGTCGCATTAAACACTCCTTGATTTTACTCTACCAGTACAAATTTATAATGCGATTAAGGCTACTGGTATTATATTTTTTTAACTCGAACATGGGGACGTTTTAAATTACGCCAATTGATATTGCCTGCTAGCAGCATTTCTCTCAGTGATAACGTTCGCGGTGTAGTGCGTTTATCAAAAGACCACTGATGGCCACAACAAGCAGCGGCCATTGTTGCCTTTGTGGGCTTTAATAACACCACCGACTGCCCTTCAAGCGGCTGACCTTGGCAGTCAAACCAACCATGCTCATTACAATGAAGTTTATTGTCGCTTACTTGGTCGATGCTGTCTATTGCAACACGGGTTTGATTTGCGCTATTGAGTAAAAGCGGAACAATTAAACCTACATTTTTATGTGTTTGATAAAAATCATCATTATTTTTTGCGTTGGGAGGCTGAGCTTTTTGCTTATCAAGCCAACAGCCATTGTGCGGATCTAACTGAAAAGGAACTTGACCATTTACCACGGCCGTTGCTGCGCGTTCTATATAATAAGGAAGACTTTTTAATCGCTTGCGTAAACGCTGTTCATTAACTTCAACAACTAATTGACCTATTTCCCGCGCATAAAAAGCATTGCACAACTGTGCATATAGCACACGTTGTGTATCTGATTGCCAAATATCGACTTGTTGAAAGGGGTCGCTTGCAGCCAACGATCATACTCTAAAACATCTAGTTGCTTGTTTTATAGCACAGTATTGACTGCTTTTTAAGCTCTGCTCTTTACAAAAGCAAAGCTCAGGTTACTTAACTTGTGACTTTATACCTAATTTAGCATCGCCAGTTTCTAAAAACTGCACTACTTCATCACGTTTCTTACCTAATAACAGACTACCATCAGCTAAAAACATAAAATTTTGCCAATTGCGTTTAAACACATCAAAGCTGGTTTCGATAATATTATCGCGGGCGATACAAAAATACACTGTAGTATTAGCCTGCCAACCTAAGTGCGCAAGGATCTCCGCTGGCAATTGCTCAGCGCCGGCTTCCCATGCTGCTTCCCAGTGAATAATTTGCGAGAAATTGTCTTCGTTACCACACCAGTCTGTTTTTTCAAAAAAATCAGGATGGTCATGTTCACGGCTCACCATGGTGCTCCATAAAACAGCGGCACGCTCATGGCTCATAGGTTTAATTAAGGCAAGGTCTTGTTCTGTTACTGGCGCATCTTTATGACGAAAAACCCACGCTTTTTTGTAATCATCTAACGAAATATAGTTCATAGTATTGGCAAATTAGTTAGCATTAAAAGTGCAAAGACAAATTATACAAGAGATCAAAACATGACTACAGCAATAAAACCACATACCCTCAAATCAGGCATATACCAACACTACAAAGGCCCAAAGTACAAAGTTCTGTACGTCGCCACTCACAGTGAAACAGACGAACAATTAGTTATTTACCAAGCCTTGTATGGTGAGTTTGGCATTTGGGCAAGACCGCTTAGTATGTTTAGCGAAACGATTGAAAAAGACGGCCAAATTATTCCACGCTTTAGCTACCTTGGTGAAGCCGATTAACTATGGCATGATAGGCATATTGTTTACTGCTCAGACCAGATAGGTATTTACGTGCAATTTAATTCTACTGATAACTACATCGCAAGTTCAGCGTTAAAACAAGCGGTTAATGCGGCTATTTTGCTGGAAAAGCCACTTTTGATCAAAGGCGAGCCCGGCACAGGTAAAACCATGCTGGCTGAGGAGTTGGCTAAAAGCTTAGACACCACACTTATCCAATGGCATATCAAATCGACCACTAAAGCGCAGCAAGGCTTATATGAATACGATGCGGTATCACGCCTACGCGACAGCCAATTAGGTGATGCCCGGGTAAACGACATTGGCAACTATATTATTAAAGGCAAGTTGTGGCAGGCATTTACCTATGGTGAAGAACATAACAAATGTCCGGTATTATTAATTGATGAAATAGACAAAGCCGACATCGAATTCCCGAACGACTTACTATTAGAACTCGATAAAATGGAATTTCATGTTTATGAAACCGGTGAGCGTGTAATCGCAAAACAACGCCCTATTGTGATCATCACCTCAAACAACGAAAAAGAACTGCCCGATGCCTTTTTACGCCGTTGTTTTTTCCATTACATTGATTTTCCATCTAGTGACGAAATGCAGCAAATTATCGATGTTCACCACCCACACGTAAAACAAGATTTAGTTCGCCAAGCGCTAGAAGTATTTTTTAATCTACGTGAAGTCAACGGCATTAAGAAAAAGCCTTCCACCAGCGAGTTACTTGATTGGTTAAAACTGCTTATGGCTGAAGACATCGATGCAAAAACTCTGCATGACAAAACTCAAAAAGGCGGTTTAATGCCAATGTTTGGCGCACTACTTAAAAATGAACAAGATATCAGCTTAATTGAAAAACTTGCCTTTATGAGTCGCCGTTAAGATGTTGGTTGCGTTTTTCTTCAAACTGCGTGAATACCGTTTACCTGTTAGTTTGCGCGAGCTGCTTGATTTGATCAACGCGCTAAAAAAAGGCGCGGTATTTGCCGATGTTGACGGATTTTATTATTTAGCCCGTACCATAATGGTTAAAGACGAAACCCACTTTGACAGGTTTGATAAAGCGTTTGCTGATTACTTTAGCGGCATTGCCGATATCGACTTACTCGAGAGCTTAAAACAGCAGCACAACTTACCTGAAGATTGGCTGCGCAAAGAGTTTGAAAAACACCTAACCGATGAAGAAAAAGCCCAACTTAAAGCCATGGGCGGCCTTGATGAGCTAATGAAAACCCTCAAAGAGCGCCTAGAAGAACAACAAAAACGCCACGCTGGTGGCAATAAATGGGTGGGCACGGGTGGTACATCGCCATTTGGCGCGTATGGCTATAACCCTGAGGGCGTGCGCATTGGTCAAGACGGCAACCGCAATCGCCAAGCAGTAAAAGTATGGGATAAACGCGAATACCGTAACCTAGATTCCGATCGTGAAATTGGCTCACGCACTATTAAGCTCGCCCTTAAAAAACTGCGCAAGTTTGCTCGCACTGGCGCCAGTGACACCCTCGATTTAAACGAGACCATTCGTGCTACCGCCAAACAAGGCGGCATGCTGGATGTAAAAATGGCACCAGAGCGCCACAACGCGGTAAAAGTATTGATGCTGTTTGATATTGGCGGCTCAATGGATGACTATATTCACACCTGTGAAGAATTATTTAGCGCCGCGCATAGCGAGTTTAAACACTTAGAATTTTACTACTTCCATAACTGTTTATACGAACACGTATGGCAAGATAATCAGCGCCGCCATTCCAACGTCATCGACACTATGACGCTGATCAACAAATTCACTAGTGACTATAAAGTGATCTTTGTTGGCGACGCCACTATGGGCCCGTATGAAATTGCCTACCCCGGCGGCTCAGTGGAACACTACAACGAAGAGCCCGGCAGTGTTTGGCTTGCCCGTATCACTAATCACTTTGATAAAGTCGCCTGGCTCAACCCACAACCGGTTGAACACTGGCGTTACTATCAATCAATTGATTTTATAAAGCAGCTAATGAACAACCGCATGTACCCACTGAGTTTAGATGGCATAAGTAATGCGATTAAAGAGCTGAGTTGAAACTAATGTGGCTCAATCCTGAGAAGTTTAATCTTTCTATTGTTAATTTGCCTAACAGCGTCGGCTAGTGAGGCTTTAGATTCAAACAACTTTTCTTTTATTAGTAATGTATCAACTTCTTAACAAAGACAAAAAACTGGCCCTGTGTTTTCTCGCTAATTGATATTGAGCATTTAATTTCACTAGAAAATTCATCACCTACGCTATACATTCCAATTAATAGTGAAGTAGCTTTTTCTCTATTTAAATCAGTAAGATTACTAAAACTAGATTCCAGCTCAATTGCTTTATCTAAACAATTCATTGTTGCCGAAAAAGTATGATTTTTATTTCGAACGGCTTCACTAGCGATATAAACTCCATAATTTCCTTTATAGCGATGCTTTAGATTTAAATACTCGGTTCTACTTTCATCTGTATCAACCCAAACTTCCCCTATTTGCCGATAATAGTCATACGGAACATAAGTTAAGTTTAATAGTGTATAAACAAAACCACCAGAAAATGTTTTTAAATGCCATTTGGCATATATATTTAAAGGATGTACCATTATTAACAACAAAATCAATATTGGTGTAATATATTTTATTTTCACCGTTGCATTCTCTGTTTATCAGCGAGCACGTTGTAATATTGTTTTATTACTTCATCAACGTAATCCTGACAGTTATTAGCTACAACATTATAGTTTTTCATGTCAAATGAAATTTGAGCGCGAGCTTCTGCTTTTTTCATTAAAGCATCATCATATTCTTTGCTTTTGCAAGAATATGCACTTGTCTCAGAGTCTGTATAAGCGAACCCATCAGCGAACAACCCATCACCAGAAAAGCCACTATTGGTTCCATCCTTATACAAAATCTGCTCATGAAAAATTCCTATATTAGTGTTTGATACGCCACTAGTTCTAAAGCCTTTAAATCCATTTAACGGTCTTGTACATATTTTTGCTAAACCGAATGGATCTATAAAGCTCACCGGATTACCACTAACATACTCGTAAGTATTAATGCCACCCGCTAAACCAATCGGGTCAGACTGAATGTATCTCCCCAATTCGGGATCGTAATCCCTAAAGTAGTTGTAATATAAACCGGCTTCAGCATCGGCATATTGACCAGGGAAGCGTAATGCCATTTCTTCTGAGAGCTCATTTTTAGTTTCAACTAACTTACCAAAAGGTGTATAGTAACCAGTCCAAACAGGTTCGCCATTACTGTTAGTTATTGCAACAGGCGCATCTAAATGGTTAGTATGGATGTAATAAATTTCATCCGCTGTTACAAATGCGATACGCTTACCATTTAAATAGATATATTCAATTAACGGTTTACCACTGCCATCCAATTCCGCAATTAACATACCTGATGAATCATATTGATAATAACGTTGATTACTACTGTTTTTTTCATCTATAACAGCATAATTACTATGAACAAAACTGAGCTCTGCACCATACCAAAAGCTAAGCCAATCACCTTGAGAGTTATCTAAAACCCACATAGAACCCTCTGGTGCTGTACCTCTTTTATCAGAGCTACTGGTATTACTTGCTCTGACATTAACATTGCCTGTTCTAGTATTTGCAATTTCAAAACATTGCTCTATAGATCCCTCTAAATATCCTCTTCCGTATACCCAACGTTGCTCATTTTGATACCAAATACGTCGCCAATTTCCTTGCAGGCCGGTTTCAACATACTTTTGCCCGACTTTTATATAGCCAACTTTTGTACTGTTTTTATCAGGCTCAGACCGAACCTTCACATTTTTAATGACTTCAACTACTTTGCAGTGGTCGTTTTGATTTGAGTTAGCTGTTTGCCATTGTTTGTTAGTTCGTTGACCAAGAAAATTATATTGGTAGTCATATTCAACTGTACCGGATTTAGTTTTTATTAAACGCCCAGCTTGATTGTGCTGATAGGTTCTTGTGCCATCATTAAGCGTATTTCCTATAGCATCATATGATCTATTTACGCCATTCACGCTGTTTAATACGCCATCGCTGTAGGTGTATGGTATTTATACCGAATTAACTACTTTGTTTGTGCGATTGCTAATACTGTCGTAAGTGTAGCTTAAGTCACCGTAGCGGCCTTGTGCGTTTGTTAACCTATCAATCAAATCATATTCATAACTTTGCGATAAACTCGAATGCAATAAGTCATCAATTGACTGAATATTAAGGTAGTTATAAATATATTTTTTATCAAATGTATCAGTCACCTTTTTATTAGTCAGCCGATAAGCATTATCATAGCCTTGTTCTAGGGTTAGGCTATTTCCGTACTCTAAATGACTTAAAGGGCCATAAGGTAAGTAATCAAGATTAGTTGCAATAATATTGCTTGTGTTATTTTTTTGAGCACTAACGCTAATTATATTCCCTATAGAGTTATAACTATAATTTACAATCATTCCACTTGGGTATGTTTGCTGCGATAAATCACCAACATTGTTATAGTTATATTTAACGATCTGTACAAAGTCTGTGCCAGTTGGTAGGTGTTTTGTTTCTTTTATCTCACCATGTGGTGTATAAAAATACTCTTTAATTCCTGTAGAATCAGTAACTTTAGTTAACTGTCCGACACCATTTTGATCTGCTCCAGCCAGACTGGACACTTCATTAAGCGACATTTTTATTTTCAAAGTTAACTGGACTTAGATACCCGAGAGCACTGTGCCTTCTTGTCCGATTATAATCAACCTCGATGTATTCAA